>JACVIX010000061.1 GCA_015711725.1 Candidatus Geothermincola primus
GATGGTTACCATCCGGGAACACCTCTCCAACATTCAACTACAGAAAGAGCAGGCTCTGGGAAGAAAAAATTATTTGGACAATCGGATAAGCTTTTCCCTGATCAACATCATTCTCCAGGAGAAAAAAGCCGCTCAGCCCAGTGGAGGATTCTGGTCTCGTCTAGGCGGCGCCCTGGCTTCCTTTGGAAAAGCGATGAAGGGTGCCGCCATCGGCTGCTTTTACGTACTGCCCTACCTCGCTGTGGGAACGTCAATAGCGGCTATCGCCTTATACCTGATAAAAAAGAGGAGAAGAAGAGGGCAATCACCCGTTATCGCGGATCAGTAGGCACAGTAGGGTAGAGGTTGAGGATAGATCCCTCCTATCTTTTCCAGCAGGGGAAGAGCGAAGATATATTTTTTATCTTTTTAATTATTGCTAGCCCTCATTTTGCTAATCCAACTCCGTTTCTTGATGAAAACGGAACGTGGGTTTAAAACAGTGGCGCCGCGCTATACCTTCCCTTGAAAGAATCTTGTCGCTTAAAGCTTAGTTTGCTGGTTGACTGTTATGGTATAATTTGTTCCATCGAAATAGACTCATGCAACAACGCGCTATCTATACGCCATACAGATAAAACAACAATTACGGTAACTTCTCACATTCTTCGCGGCACCCGTCAATCTCATAGTGGTTGAAAATTGACCAATTAAGGGAGGAAAGATGACATCTCTCAGGATCAACGGCAAGCCTGTCAAGGCCAAACCTGGAATCACCCTCCTGGAACTGGCCCAAAAGCAGGGTATTGAAATTCCCACGCTGTGCCATCATCCCGCTCTGACCCCCAAGGGTTCATGCCGTCTCTGCTTGGTGGAGGATGAGACCACCGGTGAACTCTTTACATCTTGTAATACTTATGTCACGGGAGGTATGTCCATCCTGACGGATTCCCAAAGAGTCAAGCAAGCGAGGAAAGAGATTCTTGAGTTGATCTTCGCACAGCATCCTGTGGACTGCACCGTCTGCGATTCCGCGAATTACTGCAAGCTAAGGCGCTACGCCGCGGACGCCGGAGTGCAAGGCAATGAGCTGCCCGGAAGGGGTGAATTTCTCCCTGTATTCGACAATAACCCCCTTATTCACCGAGATTATTCTAAGTGCATCGGCTGTGGAATATGTGTGAGGGCTTGTCGAGAGATACAAGGGGCGGGGGCGGTGGAATTCAAGGGATCGGGATGGAGCTACCGACCCACCTCTTCCTTCAATAAAACTATGGACGGCTCCTCCTGCGAACTCTGTGGCCTCTGCGTTTCCCTCTGTCCGGTGGGAGCCCTGATTGAAAAGCCCCCCCTTCATCGAGGAGTGGAGGACAAAAGGGTCAGAACCGTCTGCCCCTACTGTGGATGCGGATGCAATCTGGAACTGCGCATCGCCGGAGGTAAGGTGATTGGGGTCAGAGCGGACATTCCGGGTTCATGGAATGGACCCAGCCTCTGCGCCAAAGGAAGATATGGACTCTTCTTCGTCAATCATCCCGATCGTCTAACCCAGCCATTGAGGAGGGAGGGGGAGGATCTGACCGAGATATCTTGGGAAGAGGCCATAAAGGAGATTGCCGGAAAAATAAAGGAGATAATAAAGGAGAGCGGGCCATCAGCCGTGGGAATTCTAGCCTCCGCAAAGACCACCAACGAGGAAAACTATCTCATACAGAAATTCGCCCGCGCGGCAATCGGAACTAACAATGTGGATCATTGCGCGCGTCTATGCCACAGCCCCACGGTGGCTGGCCTAGCGGGCGCGTTTGGCAGCGCGGCGATGACCAATTCGATAGGGGATATCGAGGAAGCGGAGGTGATCTTGGTCACCGGTTCCAATACCACCGTGAATCACCCGGTGATCGCTCAGGCTATCAAACGGGCCGTTCTCCATCGTGGAGCGCGCCTGCTGATAATTGACCCTCGCGAGCTCCCTCTCTCTCGCTATGCCACCATTCATCTGAAACCCCGTCCCGGGACCGACGTAGCTTGGCTCAATTCCATGGCTCAGACCATCGTCGAGGAATCCCTGCACAACAAAAAATTTATCCAAGAAAGGACCGAAGGCTTTGAGTCGCTGGTGGAGACCTTAAAGAAATATCCCCCAGAAAAGACGGAAAAGATCACCGGTATACCGGCGGAACAACTCCGTCAGGTCGCCAGGGCTTACGCCCAAGCCCGTCGCGCCTCCATATTCTACGCAATGGGGATAACTCAGCACATCAGAGGCACCGACAACGTGCGGGCAATAGCCAATCTGGCCATGCTCTGCGGCCACCTAGGCAAACCCGGTACTGGCATCAATCCTTTGAGAGGGCAGAACAACGTTCAAGGAGCCTGTGACATGGGAGCCCTTCCCGATTTCCTTCCTGGATATCAGAGAGTGGATTCCAAGGAAGCGCGGGAAAAATTTCGGGCGGTTTGGGGAAGAGAAGTGCCCTCCGAGCCCGGGTTGACCGTGGGCGAGATGATGGAAGCCACGCTGGAGGGGAAATTGCGAGCCCTGTTGGTGTTCGGCGAAAATCCTATGGTCACCGACGCGGAGAGCTCTTTGGTAGAGGACGCCCTCAAACAACTGGATCTTCTGGTGGTGCAGGATATCTTCCCCACGGAGACCTCGGCTTTTGCCCATTACGTGCTTCCAGGAGCTTCCTTTGCGGAAAAAGAAGGTACATTCACATCCACAGAGAGAAGGGTCCAAAAGTTAAATAAAGCTTTAGAACCACCAGGGACCGCCCGCACTGACGGGGAGACGATAGCACTACTCTCCGCCGAGATGGGTTATCACATCCAACACCAGCCAGCTGAGGTGATGAAGGAGATCGCTACCTTGGTATCCACCTATGGGGGTATCGATTACCGGCGCCTGGATAAGGGGGGCATACAGTGGCCCTGTGCAAACCCCCAACATCCAGGGACGCCTATCCTGCACGTGGAGAGCTTCCCTCGCGGAAAGGGTCTCTTCCAACCCGTGGATTATCAACCCCCTGTGGAATCACCTGACCACAAGTATCCCCTGATTCTTTCCACCGGCAGAATCCTGTATCAGTATCACAGTAGGACCATGTCCAAGCGATCCCCTATTGACCGTATGGAACCCCAAGGTTTCCTTGAGATAAACCCGACGGACGCGGAGAAGATGGGTATCAGGGATGGAGACGCAGTGAAGGTATCTTCCCGGCGGGGTAAGATAGTTTCAAGGGCTCGCGTATCCGCTTCCGCGCCAGCTGGTGTGGTCTTCATGAGCTTCCATTTCGCGGATGAAGCGGTCAATCGCTTGACCAGCTCAGCTCGTGATCCCCTGGCCAAGATACCAGAATTCAAGGTCAGCGCGGTAAGAGTAGAGAAGATCTGAGGGGGTTAAGCCATGGATAACAACGCAAAGAGATCTGGCCTGATGGAACTCCTCCACGACGCCACCGCCCGCAAGGGATATTTGGCGGAAGAGGTGGTGGAGGAGATAAGCTTTCAGTTAAACCTCCCCTCCTCTCACATCTTCGGCTTGGCTTCCCAATTCAGCGAGTTGCCCATAGAGAAGGTGGATCTTTTAGTCAAGGTTTGCGCGGGACCCTGTTGCGCCTTGAGAGGCAGCCTTGACTTGGTGAAAACCTTAAAAGTGGAGCTTTCCACCTTCAAAGGAAAGGTGAGGGTGGAAGAGGCATACGGTCTACCCTACTGGCACCTACCCATAGCCTTAGAGGTATCGGGCAGAGGGCGTAAGGAAAAGATATTTCACGCTTTTGACACTGGGAAAATAACCATCTTGAAGAAGACGCTTTTAGGCGAAGCCACTAAGGAAGACCCCGCGCCCATCTATGCCCTCGAATTAAAAAATTTCGCCTCCTTCTCCAAGGATAATTATTCTCTTTTATCCGTAAAAGAAGAGGGTTCTTTAAAACATTATCGGCAACAAGGCGGTATGAGCGGGCTAGAAAAAGCTATCACTGATTCCAAGAAGACCCGTAGAGCTCTCGATCAGTCCGGCCTGGCAGACTTTTACATCAACCATCCGTTATCAGAAGATTTGAACCGGCTGCTCCAGTTCAAGCCGTCGGACAGGATGATTATCTGTGACGCAGGGTCCAGGGAAGTAGAGAACGGATTAAGCGGCATGGCGGCATCCTACAATCCCTATGCGGTCCTTGAAGGAATGCTTGTAATCATGAACCTGTACGGGATTTCCCAGGGCGCTATTTATCTACCATGGAAGGACATAAAATCTTACAAAGCGTTAAATAAATGCCTGGGAGACTTAACCAAGGAAGGTTTCACCAAAGACGCCAGGATAGAAATCTTCAGAGGACCCGCTCACCTGGCTTGCATGAGGGATATAGGCGTCGCCGCGGTAATTGAAGGCAGGATGCTGGGCGACAAAGCGGCGGAGGCAGGTTTTACCCCGCCCCGAGTCCTGGGAAAAGAGGCCCTTCAGGTCAGCGCCGAGACCTTGAGCAAGATTCCCGTGATAATCCAGAGAGGCGGGGCTAACTATAAAAAAAGTGGGGGCACCGCTCTTATCACCATAACCGGGAAGACGGGCAAGTCCCGAGTGGAGGAGGCGCCGCTTTCAATCAGCATAGGCGAGTTGGCTCAAAAACGCGGCGGTTTGAGTGCCTTAAAGGCGCTACACCTCCACGGCTCCAGCGGGGGGCCTTTCCCCCCAGAACGTTTTGGTATGAAGCTGGGTTACCGCCCCGGTGAAGGCTTCGGAGGCACGGGACCCCAGGTTCTGGCTATTGGCGAAGATAAATGCATGGTACGCTGGGCAGAGTATCTTGCCCATCTTTCCGGGGAAATGTGTTGTGGTGCCTGTATTCCGGGAAGAAACACCCCTGGTGCCGTGGAGAGATTGCTCGGAGATATCGCCTCGGGCAAAGCTAAACAAAATACTATGGCCAAGATCGCCTCTCTGATAGGGACTGCGAGCGAGACGGCCCTTTGCCCCCAGGTGCGTATGACCTTGAAACCCATACTATTGGCCATGGAGTATTTCCAGGGAGAGTTCATGGCTCATGTGGAGGAGAAATCCTGCCCCGCAGGGGAATGTAAATCAAAGTCCAAGTAAACCGTGTCATCGATTTCTTAACTCGAAGAAGGGAGTAGGGAAAGATGAAGAGCATAACCGCGACTAAACCTCTGGAAGAGATAGTGGACAGTCTGGGCAAAGCGAGAAAGGTCGCCCTCTTCGGATGCGGCACCTGCCCAGCTATGATGGGCACTGGGGGGTTGGAACAGGTCCTGGAGATGAGGTCCAACTTGGAGGGAAAAGGATTCCAAGTGATCCACGATGAGGTGATCCCCGTAGCCTGTGAGATGCTGCCTTATGAAGCCAAGGAAGAACTGGTTAAAAGGGCGCGGGCAGCCGAAGCGGCACTGGTGCTCTCCTGCTCTTTGGGGGTACGCCAGGTATGCTCTTATCTGGAAAGCATCCCTGTGTTGCCAGCCTTAAACACGCTCTTCATCGGGGTGGAAGAAGAGGGGGGCACCTTCGTGGAGGAATGTCGACAATGCGGCGACTGCGTGCTGGCGCGCACCGGCGGAATCTGCCCGGTAACTCGATGCGCGAAATCCCTTTTCAACGGGCCTTGCGGCGGATCCGTCCAGGGTAAGTGTGAGGTTGATCCCTCCATACCCTGCGGTTGGCAGATGATTTATGACCGTATGAAAGCACTGGGAAGGCTGGATATGCTCATGGAGATAGAACCGGTGAAGGACTGGAGCGTATCCTGGCATGGGGGTCCCCGCACCATCAAATTGCCCGAATAGTCGCGCCTGGCCGCGACTCAACTAGATGTATTAGAGGATGATATGCGTTACGAACTTCTTTACGAAATATCCAAACCGGTCATCGCTGCGGCAGGCGTGGAGAACGTCCTCCGAGCCATAGTGGAGTCCACCGCTAAAGGTACCGGCGCAAAGGGGTGCTCCCTCCTCACCTACGACCCGGTCACCAAGAAATTGGAACACCGAGTCACTTACGGGCTGAGCAGAAAATTTATAAATAAAGGGGACGTCCTCGCGGAATCCATTGAGAAAGAGGTGCTCTCGGGCAAGGTGGTGGTGGTCCAGAACGCCAGCAAAGACAAACGGATTCAATATCCAGAGGAAACCGCGGCGGAGGGCATCGTCTCCATCCTCTCCCTCCCCATGCGCTCCAAGAAAAAGATAAAGGGAATGTTACGACTCTACTTCGCTGAGCCGCGTAAGTTCATAAAGGAAGAGATAGAGTTTCTAGACTCAATCGCTGAGCTTTCTGGTATAGTTCTGGAAAAAGCGGAGCAGCATGACAGGGCGGCAAAGGACGCGGATCTGGCCATGAAAGAGGTGGTCAAGCTTAGCAAGGAAAGGGAAAATTTCATTCGCTTTCTTTCCATGGTGGCTCACGACCTGAAGGCTCCCTTAGCCGCCGTTGAGAGCTATCTCAAGGTTATGCTCAGAGGAGCCACAGGAGAATTGACGGAGAAACAGCAACAATGGATAAACCGAAGCATACAGAGGATCGATGGAATGCTGGAACTCATCAGCGACCTGCTTGACATATCCCGGCTGGAGACGGGACAGATCCAAACCGAACTCCAGACCGTCTCCTGGTCCAAGGTGCTTGAGAACTCCATAGATATAGCTAAAGGACTGGCCGGGCCTAAGGGCATCGAGGTGGTCGCCGACATACAAGAGCCGCTTCCCGATATCTTCGCATCGGAAATACGCCTGGGACAGCTTATCAACAATCTGGTATCCAACTCCTGCCGCTTCACCCCTCAAGGGGGTCATATCTACATCAAGGCCAAGGTGGAGGGGGACAATGTTGTGGTCTCAGTGGAAGACGAGGGAACAGGAATAAAGCCGGAAATAATGCCCCACATATTTGAGGATTTTTTCAAAGGAGATAAGGACGCACCGGAAAGCACTGGTTTGGGGCTCTCTATATGTAAACGTATCGTCGAGTTCCACAACGGAAAAATCTGGGCGGAAAGCCCGGTCCCGGAAACGGGAAAAGGTGCTAGATTTACCTTTTCCATTCCATTGGGAGCTACCTGTAACTTACCTCAATTTGATCTACCAAAGGAGGGGGAGATGAAGTGAAGTCTGGTTCCAATCTGGAGAAAGTGCTGAGTGCGGGCCATTTCGCTGTAACCGCGGAGATTGGCCCCCCCAAGGGAGGATCGGGTAGAATAGTGGAGTCGAAAGGCGAGCAGATAGGACATGCGGCAGACGCCTTCAATGTCACCGATAATCAAACCGCGGTGGTCAGACTATGTAGTTTGGCTTCCTGCGCCATCCTGGCGAGGATGGGCCTGGATCCGGTGATGCAGATGCTTTGCCGTGATGCGAATCGCATTCGTCTCCAGAGCGACATATGCGGGGCGGTGGCCCTGGGCATCCGCAACATACTTTGCCTCTCCGGAGACCATATCAAATTCGGCAACCATCCCACAGCGAAGAGCGTCTTCGATATCGACTCAACTCAGCTCATACAGACAGTTAAATTGATGAGAGACGAACATAAGTTCTTGTGCGGGGAGGAGGTGAGCGGTGAAATACCTCTCTTTATCGGGGCGGTGGAAAACCCATATTCCGATCCCTTTGAATGGAGAGTACATCGCCTTGCCAAGAAAGTCAAAGCTGGGGCCGACTTCATCCAGACCCAAGCCATATACGATATACCTAAATTCGCTCGGTGGATGGAAGAGGTATGCGATGCGGGTCTGCACGAACAGACCCACATCCTTGCGGGGATAATCCCGGTCAAGTCCGTAGGTATGGCTCGGTACATGCGGGATTACGTATCCGGCGTGGAGATTCCCGCTGAATTTGTACGCCGTCTTGAGGATGCAAAAGATGTCAAGGAAGAGGGCATCAAAATGATCGTGGAGATCATCGAGCAGGTCAAGGAGATACCCGGTGTGCACGGAATTCATGTACAGGCAGTGGGTTGGGAGGAGATCGTTCCCGAGATAATGGAAAGAGCCGGTCTGCTTCCCCGTCCGATTATTTAAGGAGGTGCGAAAATTGGCAGTAAAGATACTGGTAATTGACGATGATCCTGACATTATCGATGTGCTTTCCGTCTTGCTGGAAGGAGAAGGTTTCGAGGTAGTCACGGCAAGGGACGGAGCGGAAGGGCTAGAAAAGATCAAGCTGGAAAATCCTGATCTTATAATACTGGATCTCTTGATGCCCCATGTGGACGGTTTTGCCGTATGCAATATGCTCAAGGATCCGCGTTGGGCTAGATGGAGCGATATCCCCATTCTGGTTCTCACCTCCGTGCGGGAAGAAGCCAGCCGCCGCCGTTACGAGCTAGAGACTGGCATGCGTATGGATGTGGACGATTACGTCGAAAAACCCATCGACCCCGACGTGATTCTGGAACGGATTAAAAAGATACTCGCCAGAAAAGAGAAGATATAGAAGAAGAATATATAAGCTGGCGCTTAGCGAAAGGCTTCTGAAAAGAACGCTGTTCTAATCAGAAGCCTTTTCATCGCTCTTACTTGTCAATACCTTTCGCTTTCCATACTTCCCGAAATATGTTAAAAATAGATTGAACTTCAAAGAAAATGGTAATAATTAATAATGATGGAAAAATACTGGGAAGAAGGGAGAGTTAATCCGATAACTCGGTCAGCGAGAACCAGGTCCTATAGGAGAAGGAGGTAGCAATGAAAAAGATATTGCTGGTCGATGACGATCGTGACTTTGTGGAAGCCACAAAAACCCTGTTAGAGGAGAAATATGAAGTGGTGGTGGCTTACGACGGCGACGAGGGGATCGTCAAGGCCAGGGAGGAAAATCCGGACCTGATTATCCTCGACGTGATTATGCCTGTGGAAGACGGGTTTTCCGCCGCTGAAGAGATCGCCAAAGACGACCAGCTGAATAAGATCCCATTGATGCTGCTCACCAGCTTTGGCCAACGCATGACCAAGGAGACCAATATCCCCAGAAGCAGGGGGATGGAGGTAAACGCAGACGACTACGTGGAAAAACCCGTGGAGCCGGAGGAGCTTTTTCGCCGGGTGGAGAAACTAATTGGAACCTAAGCTGATAGTGTCAGCCTATCCGGAATAGAAAAGAGTGTTTACAGGGTTTCCGCTTAAAAAACTCGTTTTCCTATGTTCGGAAAATAAAGGGTGCGCCATTTAAAGGTTATTCACTTATACTAAAACATTTAAAGCGCGCAGGAATCAAAGTTTCGAGGCTGTGCGACAAATTAAATTGGTTCGGTATGCCCCGAATTCGCTTTACTTATATACCCTTACGCCCGGGGATTCGATAATCCCCAGATTTAAAACCATTATAAGAACCATTAAATAAAAATTACATGATGTTAACATACATCGACACACGCATAGGAGCGGGGGCATCAATGTATCCCTCAAAGCAACTCCAGGGATCAAGGATTAAAATCGCATCCCTCGAAGGCAAAGATGGTCCCTAAAAACAAAATTACCTTGGTTTTGGTATCCCAAGGCCGCAAGCAAAGAAAGGGGAAAACCCAGAGCATATACCAGGGGAAGGCGTAGCTTGAGGTGAGGATGAAAGCGATAAGGATCCAGGTCCAGTTGTCGATAAGGTCTTCCTTCTCTCTGATCTTCTTCGAAAAATAAATCACCAGGCCCAGGAAGACCAGGAGAAGCAAAACTTTGGAGATATCCACCGCCCTTACCTCGGCGATCTCAGTGGGCACTCTCAGCACATGGTGGAAGAATTGCTTGAGAATGTAGCTCATCGCGAAACCCACGCTGTGGGGAGTCTTCAGCTTGAAGTTCTCAAAATTAGACTTTAAGGTAGCGAGGCCTTCCCAGAAAGGAGCGAAAAGGCCCACAACTATCGCCACGATGATGAGTAGAGAAATGAGCAGGATCCTCAATCGGTCCTTCCATAGCGCTCTGCTGGATACTAGGTAGAAGATGAGGGAGAAGAGCAGGAAAACAGTAACATACTTCACCATCGCCGACAGGGTTAGAAAGGCCACCCCCATGTAAGGATGGTCATAAAAAACCAGAACGAGGCTGAGAAGAGCAAAAAAAGCCATCATTATATCGTTGTGAGCGCCACCCACCGCCTCAATCAGCACCAGGGGATTCCAGGCGTAAAGCATGGTTCCCAATCTCTGTCGCTCCGGGAAAAATTTGCCCAGCAACCTCCAGATCAACAAGGTGTTAGCCAGATGGAAGAAGGCCATCGCTCCTTTGTGGGCGTAGATCTCGGCAGTGATTCCCTGGCCCGCAAGCCGAGAAAGCCCCATGGAAAAAACGGTATAGAGGGGAGCGTAGACGATGGTGGTGTTCTTCCAGTAAGTGCTGGTGAATGCCATAATGGGGTCCCCGAAGAACCGCTGTGGGGAGACGGTGTAGGGATTGGCTCCGTATACCACTTTGATCCTTCCATAATATATATTGGAGAACACATCCTTGGAGAGCAGCGGTGGTATAAGCACCAGCACTACGCTGATAGCCAGCGTTACCCACAGTAGAGAGAATAAACCTTTATCCTGCCTGTTGCGAAAGATATAAATAGACCATAGGTAGGAGAGCATCAGCAATCCCATTACCACCAGCGCCCCCACTATCAATTGCAAGTCTGAAGACCGGTTCAGGCCTAGGGTTTGCAGCGCTCCTCGCAGGTAGTCGTTTCGGTATGCCGCATACTGGATGGGAGAATTTTTGCCCACGATGGGGATGGGGGAGAGGGATAAAGCCGCCAGACAGAGATATAAGAAGAAGGTGAGGCATAGATTACCCACATAACCTATCTCCCCGGTCAGACCCGCCCTTATCTCTTCCCTCCAAGAGCTCTCAGTTTCATTCTCGTTTCTTTTCACCAGTTCTTATCCCTTGTACATCGATGGCGCCTCTCACCATTTTTCTCTTTACGCCTACCTAAGACGGTCAAATGAAAAAATCGTCCGGGTTCCGCATGAGCGACACGGAGCCAGACCAACTCGTCTGCCCCAATTTTTTCGCCGGGGCGGAACAAGCATTTCGCCCTGACCGGCTTTTCCCGGTTTTCATCTCTCCCAGCCGTTTCCCCTAAATAAAATACGGCATTTTAGAGGCGACGCGAAGAAAAGACATTACTGATGACAGTTTAATATCTAAGGCCTTCAGGGAAAAGTGCCCGAAGCAATTGGCATCCCACTATCTTACAAAGGCGCGCTCTCCAACCCTTTTATTTGCATCGAGGACGGCGCTTGGTCACGATTCTCTCATTCGCGTTAAAGAAACTCTCATGGCGACGATGTTTTCGATGATATCTTACAAATCGCAATATAATGTTCTTCACCTTAATATACATAAACCTGACCCCGATTACCTTGCTACATCCCTCCCTTCAACCCCCCTCTTTCCCCTATTCCCTTTTGAGAAGTTGGGTTCTCCTCAAGGATTAGGTATAGCCGGAGAAGTGGGAGCCGCGGGGGCGGAGGGAGTGGCTGGCGGAAAGGAGAGCGCGCACACATAGCCATCATTGGCCCCCGCATAGACCCTGTTCCCTAGGACCAGCGGCGTGGAGGAAAAATCGCGTTTAGCCTGGTAAGCGCTTTGCAGGCTGCCATCTTGAGCTTTCAACATGTAGATCTTTCCTGTACCGGTAAAGACGTAGAGCACATCACCAGGTGGTTGGGGATAGAAATCTAGAAGGTCGCGCAAGTTGTATGACCAGAGCTGCTTTCCGTTTGAACGGTCCAGAGCGTAAACGTTCTGGCTGTAGGACCCTAGAAAGAGAATATTGCCGCTTACCGCCGGAGAAAGCCAGACGAACTCGTTCAAAGGCTGCTGCCAGATAACTTTTCCGTCCCTTGATTGAAGGGCATAGACGGTCCCATCAATGGAACAGGTATAAATCACTTCTTCCGTGGCGAGAGGGGAGCTGAAGACCAGACTTGAGGTGGGATAGCTCCACTGGTATTTCCCATCCAGGTCAGAGAGGCAAAGTACCTCCCTAGTATAGCAGCCGAATACCACCCTGGTGAGATTGACCGCAGGCGATGACGCCACCCATCCTTTGGCGTCATAAGTCCAAAGGAGTTTGCCATCTTTGGCATCTAGGGCATAGACTCTGGTTTTTAGGTTATAGATTTCGTTGTTGTCGCTTACGAAAAACAACTTCCCGCCTGAAAACACCGGGGCGGAGAGAATCTCTCCCTGGGCGTGAAACATCCAGACCAGAGTCCCTTTGAGGGCGTCCAGAGCATAAAGGTTCTGGTCCACAGCTCCGAAATACACCATGCCATTGGCATATACCGGATGGGAAGCGATCCAGGAACCCACCTTAAAATTCCACAGGGGTGTCCCGGTGTTGGGATCCATGGCCACAACCTGGCCGGTAGTGGAGGCAGCGAAAAGAGCGTTTTCCCCCCAGGCCAGGAAATTCATGCCGCCCAAATTCTGTTCCCATAAGACCGCCAGATCCTGGAACTTCACGCTCGCTGGATCTATCTGGTTCTTAGCGGGAGGGACCTTGCCCGCCGTGATATTGACATCGGAAGGCATAGTTATGTCCTTCCTGGTCAAAGGTTCGCTATTTCCCCCTTTAGGCATGCCCATCCAAAATTTGACCGAGGCGTATATTAACATTGAGAATACCGCCAGCAGTATAGCGATTTTCCAGAGTTCAGGTCTCTTTCTTTTTCCTTGGTCCGAGATTTCATGCTGCGAGACCATCCGTCCTCCTCCGTCCGGGAGCGCCACCTCAACAACTAGCTAAATTCTAATATCCTCTTAATTTATTTACAAAATGTAAATTATACTTTCGAGCAAGATAGCATCGGTCCCTTTTCCGCACCCGCCCATCATCTTGAAAAGTCTCCTTTTCTCTCCACTCCTACCCGTTATTTCCCAACAGGCGGGCGACCACCGAGGGTTGACTTAAAAAACCGCTTCTCATCTCCGGGACGTGAATCACCTCCAGAAAGTTCCCCCCTGTCTTTACCCGCGCCTGGCCATATTCTTTTCCCTCATTAAGAAAGGCTTTCATAGAGGAGCTGCCCGGCGGCACCATTAGGATAACGCGAAGGGAACCTTCGCCTGAACCTGCCTCTTCACTCTCTTTAATCAGCCCAACCATTAAACGTTCCCTGCGTCCTCCCAGCATTTGGGGATGCTTAACGCTCAGGTAGAGAAATAGGAGATATAGAGAGAGAACGAAACCTATAACCGTCCCGGATAGCGCCTTCCACCTAATGTTGAAGATAAAGGCGACGCTCAGGCTTATGGCCAAAGAAAATAGGAGCAGGAGCAGCCATAAGTTAAAAAATTCCCGGAATCTTGATAGATTTATCCCCCGACCTAACGCCGCCTGGACTGTCTCCACGACGGTATTTTCTTTAAACGAGTCCTCCACTAGCCCGTCTTCCCTCCCCAAAGGATAGATAGCGATTCCCATGTAGCGGGGGAAATGTCTTCCCAGCTCCTCCCCTCCTGCCAGCAGTAGATTTGCCCCCGCGCCTAGTGCCACTACCTCCACCTTCTCGTCGTTCAACCCGATCGCCTCGGATATCTCCTCCAGTGCCGTCGCCAGGAAGAAGCTGGCGTTTTGGGGATATCCCTCATCCAACCCCAACAGGACATCGTAATTGGGCTCCAGAACAGCCACACCCTCGCTACCCTTCACATTTTTAAGCAAGCCGAGCAGCTCCCCGGAGAACCCTTCCTGATCTGTCACCACTAGGCGCCTGATCAAAGGGGATTCTTTAGCTTCGCTGGCGCCCATTAAGTAGCAGGTGGCGTCAGCCCTCGCCATGCGCCATCCCTCAGGCCGCCTTCTTCCCTTCCGCGACTTCCAGTTCATCCCCCTCTTCCGGTGAAAACGTTCTATCACTGCCCAAAGCGACGAGAGTATAAATGTAGCGGAAAACGCCGCCGCAGCCCCTAGCGCCAAACAGAATATACTCATGAATCCCTCTATATTACGTGTGTTCATATGGTCGGGATTGGTGAAATACCAGGCATATCCGAAGATAAGGCAGGCGGCTCCAATGGCGTTGTTAATTTGGGGGAGTATCCTTCTTCCGTAGACACATAATCCCCGCCATCCCCTGCGACCCACGATAATCTGAAGGATACCGAAACAAACTATCAAGGAAAAGAGGAAGGTCTCCAGGATATCCTCGTGAAAGACTTCCATCTCCCTCACTCCCTCAGGCTGGATAGGGAACGAAAACAGCTCTCCAGCGACCAGACCATATGTTTTAAAGGGTTGGAGATCCAACTGACTCGGTGCACTATCCACGCGCTCACCAAAGCAAGCGCGATACCACCCAATACGTCCCCGGGATAACACACGCCACAATATATCCTGGCGAAAGAGATTAGCGCCGCGGGCACAAGGAACCAGACGCTGAACTTCCTATCCGCGAAAAGGGCGGAGAAGAAGAAGGTAAACGCCGCCGCCGCGGGGTTACTAGGGAAAGACCAGTCGGTGGGTCGGTAGAAAAGTAGGTTGACCTGGTGGTCTATAAAGGGCCGGTTGCGGTGCACGAAGACGATGACCAGCTGGACCAGAAGGCTGACCACCACTATGGCCAGGGCTAGTTCAACCGCCGCTCCCAAGCGCTCGCGATCTTCCCTCCGGGTATAACCCCTGAATACCATGATCAATAACAGAAAGGTCATGGTATAAGGGATGAGATGGTCATTGCATGCCGCTTTGAAAAAGGCGTCCACCAAGCTGTTATGTCCCGCCAATCCGTTAATCCAGCGAAAGAGGGTATAATCCAGGCTCAGCAACCAACTCATGGCTTTCCCTTCAACAGGCGATTTCGAAAAAAACAGTCTTGGAAATTTATAGCCTATTATATCCTATCGGATGCGCCGTAAAAAGGATGGGTGGTCATTAAAGTGAAGCTACATGCAGTTTACCGTTCCTTTTTCAATTCCGTAAACTGATAAGTTAAGATGCCAAGGATACTTATAGACGCCTAATAACTGAGAAAAGGGTGCCAAGAAAACTATGAGTGTTCAATCCTTTTTTCGAGCAAGCGAAAAATATGAAATTGAAGAGAAAAAAGGGTGCCAAGAAAACTATGAGTGTTCAATAGCCGAGAATAATGTTCCCAAGAAACATATGGATGGATAATGGTAGAGAAGCTGGCCAAAGAAGTCAAATTAAAGGGAAGAAGGGTTTCTAAAGGGAAGAAGGGTTTTGAATTGGCGCTAAAAAGTCTTGATTTATTTTTTAGTAGATGTAAAGATTTAGAGCCTTGAATTTTGGCGGTGGCGTCCTCCAGATGTCATGACCGAATAACCTTGACTTTTCCTCAAGACGCGGGAGGACGTCATGAAAACTTTTATATACGCCATTATATATTTTTACATCGAATTAATTTATTGTATAAAATATAGATGAAATAAACGAAAAAGCGATGAACAGACCTTTTTGGTTACATAAGGCTTGAGAACCCGGGGAAAGGCATAAGAAACCGATAAAACGGAGAAGTAATAATATCTTGATTTAGCGTGGTGAAGGAAAAGAGCACAAACCAGGTGAACGGGAAAGTAGGCTATGGCCTCAAATTGGTGCGCAAAAGAACCAATAAGATATATCTAGAGAAAGGGGGTTAGAAATGGAGAGGCAGGTGGGAATCGTCCGGCATTATTTTGGCAAGATCGGCGTGGCCGCCGTGGAATTGGAGGACACTTTGAAGGTAGGGGACACCATCCATATCAAGGGCCACACCTCCGACTGGGTCCAGAAGGTCGATTCCATGCAGCTGGAGCACCAAGAAGTGAAGGAGGCTCACCGGGGCCAGTCGGTGGGAATCAAAGTTATTGACCACGCCAGGGAACACGACGTGGTGTACTTGGTGGAGGAATAAGCTGTCGTTCAGATCGCACCCACCGGGCGGAAATCGAGGCGTCGCTGAGAAAATGAAACACGTATGACGAAGCGCCCACGAGTCTGATAAGGAACGCTTGGCCGCTCAGGTATTGGGAACCCGCACGAATTCGCTTGAGAAACGGATACCTTGAGTTAGCGATTAAACTCCAGTGAAATGGGACATGGGAATCCGATTGACTAGCATAAATTTGCCCTAAAACGCACAATGACTACTCCTAAGGCGATGTTATAATTATGATCTTAGAGAAAAAGGATTTGAATTTGGAAGAAATGAGAACTGGAATTATCGAACACGAGATAAGCGGAGGAGCTTGGGACGCCTCGCTCTTCATCGCATTTTATGCCGGAGTGTTGCTGGTGCTCCTGACCTCTTTAGGGGTTGTCCCCTTTTGGGGGGTGATCGTGGGGCTGTCGCTGGTCTTTTTCTCTATCTTCGCTATCTTCTCTTCCCCCACTTACCTACGCATCGAGGATGGTGAGTTATTTCTTGACAGGACCCGCCTTTTCATTAATTTCACCAAATCTTTATCCCGGGAGGAGATGGAGAAAATCGTGGTAGAGGAGTCTCATCGGGCTTCTCAGTGGGAGGAGGATAAAGTCCCCGAGAGAGACATCTCCTATTTCGTCAACGTGTACATAAAAACGAAAAGGGGAAGGATAAAGGCTTTCCAATCCTCACTAAGCAAGCACCCCCGAGAAAACAGAGAGCTTGCTTCCTCCATCTCCAGCGAACTCTCTTCCATAACTGGGCTTCAGGTGGATCACGTGTATAAATAAAGACCAGGGGCGATTATCCATTACCTCTTCAGAGAAAATTCCTATCACGCTAGCCAAAGTTAGAATCTTTGATAAACGTAGTTACTGGCTGTGAATGATATTCTGCTTCTGAACGATCCCCATTCAAGAGCATCCCCCTGAATTCCGTTTCATGTCCGGAATTTCATCGCCGTAAACGTAGTCGCAGCCGGATATTAGCAGGTTAGATATCTCACGCATACTCATAAACGAATTCCGGGAAAAATAGACTTCGAAACCCACAACCGGAAGATAACCTTTTCAAGGATAAATTTGGCAGCGCACCCCCGCGCCGCTCCGCCCTTTCCTCTCTAAACCCGAAACAATACGCCCGCGAGAAAAGGCAAGCGTGAAAGCATTCCCAATATTTCATAGGAGGAAATTTTCATTCCGTTTCGCTTGTTGGGTTGTTTGAAAATAGATTCACAATTGTTAACACATTTTTTTATTCGGGTGCCCTTCTCTCCTTTAGTTTGGAGGTTAGGGGAGAGATGTCGTCGAATATGAAAGTGGAGGTGAAGTATGCCTAATGACAATAAAAAGACCGCATCCATTCCTGTGGCCATGGCTTTTCTTCGCCCTTTTCCTAGTCGCTGGGTGCTGGGGGCATAGTTCCAGCGAGCCGGCGAAAGGTCCGGAATACGCCCCCATCGTTCCCGGGTTTTCCCTAGCGGGAATAGACATCGAATCCGACTTCGCCGCAGTTAGGAAAGTCTACGGAGATCCAGAC
>JACVIX010000062.1 GCA_015711725.1 Candidatus Geothermincola primus
GGCCAGAAACCCCTTTCCAGGAGGGTAGGTCCTCGGAGTCCGCCATACTAAAAGGAGAGGATCTCCTTCTTCCCATCCTTCCCTATCCCAAAGGCACAGAGCATCACCTTCTTCTCCACCCCCATCTCCCTCACTTTCTCGCATATGCTATCTCTTAAGAGAAACACCTTGTCGTTTGGGGGATGTCTTTCCTCTTTCAAGGAGGTCAACCAAAAAGGATATGTTTCCTAAGAATAGGAACTCCACGTCTCCTGCGAGCTCTCTTTCCTGATAATAATCGAGCTTTTCCTCTACGAAGCCGTGGTCTTGGACATCCATCAGTGTCAGAACCGGAACTTCATCCTGGAAAGGGAACTATTCCTCCGTGAAAGCCCTCGTCTTAGACATGTTCCTCCAGAACGCCGGGATGCCGAAGATGCCTCTTGTCACCCCTTTGGCCTTGCGGGTGTAAACCGCAAGTAGCAAGGGCCTGCTGACTGCTGCGTCCACGTCCCATCTTCTTCGCTCGCAGCGCTCGAAGAGAGCGAAGGGGTCGGGTCCTCAAGCAGGCCTGGGGACGGAAAGTTCCGGGACGTGCCCGAATCGGGTGGTGAGGCTCCTTTTTGTAGCGGCCTTCCCTATATACTTTCTTTTCGTCAGTGCCCTCGTAGGCCTAGGCATCCAGCCAATTGGTGAGCTCCATCCTCCAATAGCTCTTCGATTAGGGCCCCCAATGTATGCGTCATCTTTTCCTGATCCTCTGCCCAGGCACGTTTCGTGAGTTTCTAGATGAGCTCAAGGGCTGCCTCTTCTTTCTCGATTATCCATTCTTGCATGGAGTGCCTCTTTTTTTAAATTTTTTAAAAGCGGCTTCCTTTCATGAAAGGAAAGCACCCCACCCGAATTTCAGCAAGATGTTTTGCTTGACAAAGTCATCCTTTCTTGCGCCCAGCATGGCGCTTAATTACGAACTGTAAATATTGAAAAATCACACTATATTAACTATGGAAATAGAAACATAATTATGTTATAATTTAGTGACTTAAAGTCATATTTCTTATCCAAACTCCGTCAAAAACGCTGGCTTTTCTATCTAAGGGGTGATGCTATGTCGGTCAAGACTTTAACCCAACGTTTGGAAGTTATCCTCGGGAAGGAGGGTGTGAAAAGAGGCAGTTCCGCCTTAGAGCCTTTTCTGGACGCCGCAAACCGGGATACCGAGCTCATTCGCGTGCTTCCCCGTGACAACTTTGATTTGGAGGACGTCATGGGGCTCGCCAAGGAGGAGGGACTCAATGTCTTCTCGGTGCGCTCCCGCTATCTCCCTCCCGGACTAGAAAAGGAGATGGGCCTGTTGGTGGACCCCGCGCGCATGGACCAGGTGAAAAACCTGGATTCCCGCAACTTGATGGCCTCCATAGGCGCTGGCGTGACTTTCGAGCAGATCAACCCCTTGCTGGAAGAAGCTGGGATGCGGCTTTTGCAACCCGCCTGCGCCACCAGCCCTTACGTGCTTCGCTCCTACCTAGATCGGGATATATTGGTGGGCTCGGTATGCTATCGCCACACTCAGCTTTCCATTTTTCACGCGGTGTTAGCCGACGGCCGTCTGTGGGTATCGGGAAGCAATCAGATGAGCGAGGAGGGTCATGCCGACTTTCGTGAGGACCAAGGTCCCCAGCTCTCCCTCTTCTTCGGAGCTTCCGAGGATATCTATGGCATTCCCGTTTACGGGATTGTCTACACTTACCCCATAAGGGAGAAACGCCAGGTAATGGCCTTCGGATTCAAGGAGCTCTCCGGCGCCCTGGATTTCTCCCATAAGGTGAGCAGGGAGGACCACTGCTTCGAGCTGGTGGGGGGTGATTCTCTCTTCTGGGCTGTTCTCACCGAGAAGGGTAAGGAGAAGATGGAGGCGCTCCGCGACCAACTTCCCCCTTGGACGGTTCTCGTCTCCATCGAGCACCGGGCGCCCCTGGTGGAGTTGCAGAGCCGCATGGTGAGAGAAGACGCTCGTTCCTTGGGAGGTGAGATTCTGGGCGAGGGAGTAACCGCCCGGCTGGGATCAAACTTGGGACGTCCTTGGTACCTGTGGGAGCGCTCCCGCTGGCTGGGAGGGATAAAAAGGGTCTTCTACTACACCTTTTCCCACAAAGCCTCCGCGCAGTTCCAACTCGCCGCGGAGAAAGCGAGCGCTCTCGGTGGCGTCCAAGTGGCTCAGTACTTCGTGCCCGCTTTCTACGGTGGCTCATTCTTCTGCCAGAGCGACCTCCACTACTCCCCGGATGAGGAGGAGAAAGCCGAGAAGGCTTGGGGGGGGACCTACGAAACTTTGTTGGACCAAGGAGTGCTGGTGGACAAGCCCACGGGCGAGCTCGCCCGGATGGTCTTCTCCCGCGCTAAGCCCTCTTACCTTGAGATGATCAAAAGGCTCAAGCGCATCCTCGACCCCGAGGGTCGGCTCAACCCTGGACAGTTGCTGGAGGGGATTTAGATGAAGAAGAGACTTACCGCCACCCGTGAAGTCCTTTCTGACCTGCGCGACGACTTCTCCCTCTGCGGGAAGTGCAAGCTATGTCAGGCTTGCCACGTGCAAGAGGTGGAACACGCCCGCTTCTGGCGAAACTGCCCAGCGGGGACTCGCTTTCGCTTCGACAACTATTACGCATCCGGGAGGATGGAGATGGCTCGCGCTTACGAGCTCTGCGAGATTGAAGCTACCCCAGGTTTGATCCATTCCCTCTACACCTGCATGCTCTGTGGAAGCTGCCAGCAGCAATGCTTCCCGCTGAAGCAGATCAACCCCTTGAGGGTCACCGAGTTGATGCGAGAGACAGCGGTAAGGGAGGGATGGGGACCCCTTCCCGAGCATCAGCCCGCCCTGGACAACTTGGAAGAGCACGACAATCTATTAGGCCTGCCCCAGGCAGACCGGGGCAAATGGGCGGAGGGTTTGGGCTTAAAATCCGCCGCGCAGGAGGAAGTAGACATACTTATTTTTACAGGTTGTCATTATTCATATAAAGAAGGGCTAATCCCTGCCGCACGCAGCGCCGCCAGATTGCTCGCTTCAACCGGAGCGCGGGTGGGGATTCTGGGAGAAGGGGAACTGTGCTGCGGGGCTCCCTTGCTGGAGTTAGGCGACAGAGACTGGTTTGAGACCTTCGCCTGGGAAAATATCCAGCGCATCAACGCCACCCAAGCCAAGACGGTGGTGACCCTTTGCCCTCACTGCGCCTCGGTCTTTTCCGAGGAGTACGCCCCCGAACTTGAGGCGGAGGTGATGCACGCATCCCAGGTGATCTCTCAGGCTATCAAAGAGAAGAAAATCCAGCCGAATCACGAGGTCGCCCAGAAGGTCGCCTGGCACGATCCCTGCCGTTTAGGGCGCCGCCTAGGTATCTACGACCCGCCTCGCCGCATCCTTGCCAGCCTGCCCGGCCTGGAGATGGTGGAACTTCCTCGCCACCGGGGCAACACATTATGTTGTGGAAACGGAGGGATGGCTGCCTATGCCTTCCCCGACTATGGGGAATGGGTGGCTCAAGAGCGCGTCTTCGAGGCAGAGTTCACCGGAGCGGAGAGCCTGGCTACCTCCTGCCCCTGGTGCGAGGAGATGCTGCGTCAAGGCGCCAAAGCCCGAGGTTCAGATTTAGTGGTGGAGAACCTGTTTACCCTGCTGGAGAAGGGCATAGGGGGTGAGGAGCGATGAAAAAAGTTACAGTATCACGGGAAAACAAGAGCAGGAAAAACGCGCGGGAGAGAAGGGTGGTGAAAAAGCCGGAGGTTCACGAGTTGAATCCCACGCACAATCTTCCAGATAACCTGAAGAAAGCACTGGCTATGCTCAAGGAAGCCTTGGGAGAGGAGTGGGCCACCGATGATCCCGCCGTGACCTGCGCATACGCTCGTGACCAGTCCTTCACCCCAGCCGTCTATCCCCATATCGTCTGCCTGCCAGCCTCCACCGAAGAGGTGCGGGAGGTCTACCGCATCGCCAACGAGTGTTTGGTGGACGTGATGCCCTACGGAACTGGTATCAGCACCGTGGGAGCCACCATCACTCAGTATGGGGGTATCCTTTGTGACTTGGGACGCATGGACCAGATACTGGAAATCGATGGCCGCAACCTCTACGCCCGCATCCAGCCGGGAGTGCGCTTTTGCGACCTCCAGGTGGAGGCGCAGAAGGTAGGGGCGCGCCTGACCAACCCTTCCACCTCCGCCACCGCTGGGGTTATCTCCAACATGGTGGCCTGCAACATCAACACCATGGCCTGCAAATACGGCTTCGGCTGCGATAACGTCATCGAGGTGGTGATGGTGCTCCCCACCGGTGAGATCCTGGAGACTGGACCCCGATCCTGCGGGATGATTCCCGCCCACGCTCCCGGGCCTGGGCCGGATGTCTCCAACTTATACCGCTACTCCTTGGGGACCCTGGGCGTGGTCACCGAGATGACTATTCGCCTCTATCCCCAGCCCGCGTTCGAGAAGGCCTTCTTCGCCTCCCACAACGAGGACCGATTGGATGAGGTGATCGACGCTCTCTACGTGGTGGCTCAGGAAAACCAAGCCATCGAGCTTGCCCACCTGCAGAACACCTTCTTCGGCAATTTTATGGCGGAGACCAACCGGGAAGCGGAACGTCTGGTGGGAGTGATGCCCCGTAACAATATCATGGCGATCTTCGGAGGTAGCACCGAGGAGGAAGCCCAACTCAAGGTGGACACCATCGGGCAAGCGGTGCTTGAGACCAGCCCTATTTTCGAGTTGTTGGACGCCGATTATATCAATGAACTCGCCGATTCCATGGGAATTCACACCGATCGCTGGCTAAAGTACATGCGGGAGACGGTACGGGTGCAGCGAGTCAAGGGGAGCTTCCTTATCGGAGCCTTGGTGGACCACCTGGATAACTTCAAGGGCATAGAGCGAGAGATGCGCCGGGTGACCACCAGCCAGGTGGGAACCAACGACGGGGTCTTCCGGCCTGACGACGCCAGCGCCTATTTCCAGCCTTACCATATGGGGCGCATGGCTTACCTGGAATATGATTTATACTCCGACCAGTCCACCGCCGACGACACCGTGCGCATGAACCTGGGGTACTTCCGCGCCACCCTCTCGGGGATGGCCAAGGGGGCTATCTTCGCCGCAGGCCTTGGCGCGATGCTCAAGGGCATCCCCAAATTGGATCTGGCGCTGCCGCTGATCATGCCCAATTTCACCGCCTATATGGAAGCGTTCGCCGCCTTGAAAAAAGAGCTGGACCCCAACAATATAAGCAACCGGCGCTGGAACTACGACACCGGGGAGATGTCCAAGATAAGCATCGTCTAGCCCCGGCTAATATAATTACATTATGTAAATATAAGCTTTTAAGGGACGTGTGACCGTCCCTTAAAAGCTTTGTATCAATCTTGCGTCGAGATCTTCGGAACGCCGGAACTTTCTGGACATTTTTAATCTTCATATCCATTCTTACCGCCGGATAATTCCAATACACCGGAGGAGATGATCCTCTCTATGGGCTTGGTTTTTGGAAATCCTCGCGTCGCTCATCTAAATCAATCGCCAAGAGATGGATATTTTAATAAGAAAATAGCCATTGGGAAGAAAAAAGATATGAAAAAGTTTGATGAGGATAACCCGCAGGAATAGATGATCCACCAGGATGACCCTGACGGGGCGAGCTGATGGATGGGTATGAATAGAGGGGATGAGCTGAAGGAGAATAGATTATTATTGGTGATGGTCGGCTGGACGGTCATTTTTCTTCTAGGCGATGGCTCTTTGATGAGCATCGCGCGCTGAACGACTTGGGACCACGGGAGCGGCTTGATGGGGAAGTCCTCTTGAGATGCGATAATTGGCACGATTTCCAGGGACAAGACAAAGAGAAAACATTCATTTTCATAGGTAAAACGAGAGAAACGTATAATGAAAGCGTAAGAAAAGTTGGTTTCTTCCTCCTTTAGTCTGGTTATATATATCTCCGTGCTCGTTTATTTTAAATCACTCTATTAGAACGGAGGTGGTAGCGAGTGAAGGCGGAATGGCAGGATCAATCCACAAGATTGGTAGAGCTTCTTGGGCTGAGCAATAAACCGGTGGCGGTTACCTTCACCAACGATGAGGTGGAAGGGTTAAACCCGCGCAAGACCTGGCTGTGCAGAGCCATCAAGCTTGCCGCGGAAGGACAATCCTTCATGATAGACCGGGAGACCTCCGCTTGCCCCGGTGGTTCTTGGCACTGCGGTTTCCTCCCGCCCCCGTCCGGGGATACGAGGAGAGGTCTGCAGTGGTTCCTAACTAGGGGGGAGAAGCTCACCCATTCATTGGTGAGTCTGGAGCGCATGTTTCAATTGAGCTCGCCTCCGCCCACGGGGATAAGCGAGCGCCTGGTGATTTGGCCAGCGGAGACGGCATCCCTCCGTCCCGACCTAATGCTTTTCATCTGCGACGCAGGGCAGGCCTGTCGCCTCATTTGGCTGGACCACTACTGGGATGGAATCCCCCCCAAGATAGAGCTCACTGGCTCACTCTGTCATTCCGCTATCGCTTACCCCGCCGTAACTGGAAATACCAACCTCACTCTGGGAGATTGGACCGCCAGGCGGGAGCAGAAATTCGCCAGCGACGCCATTTTCGTCACCATCCCCTTCGAGAGGATGGATAAACTGGTGCAAGCCATCCCCCTATGCTCAGCGGGCACCGCTGAGCTGGAGTTTCCCGAAAACATCCGGAGGATGATGGAAGGCGAGGAAGAATAGCCTATTTAATAGCCTATTTACTAGTTTCTAACCGAAGTGGGGCCAAAGCGAGGCAGAGACTACATCTAGCCCGGCGTTTAAATGGGCTGCCGGCGCGGGCCAACATGGCGCGCATAAGCCTCAATATCAAAGGGTTCCCATTGCGGTTTTCTCAAGAAATCCCGGTAAGCCCCGCGGGTTCTCCCCCCTTTTCTTCCGCTCCTGATAGCGGTTCCATTTATCTCCAGGCTTTTGGGGAAACGAAGAGGTTTTCCGCCCCCGACCGACGCCTTCCGTGGAGAGGCGCACAACTTTTAAGCGTTTTTCGCTTCTCGCGGGCGTTTTAACCCTTATTCCCCGTTATAGCCGGTGGTGGTGGTCCCGCCGTTGTAACCCCCGAAGTTGAAATACATGGGGCGCTCGCATAGGACGGCCGCGTCGGCGGAAGAATTATGAAATTTAGCGTTCACCAATAGGGAAACGTCGCCCGAGTAACCGAAATAGAGCGCCACCGCGTTGATGTTCACGGAAGCCCTGGCTTCCGCGTAAATGGGCACAAGCGCAGTGCCGATGTAGCCATATTTTCCGAAAAGATCCACGTAAGCGTCGACGCTATCATCGTTGGGGTTCCAGATGGTCAGCCACTCCTGGAAACCAGGGGCGGTGCATCCCTCGGAGAAAGCCCAGTACGGCCCGATCTGGGCGGTGCTGAATCCTTGCACCCGTGGCTGGCCCTGCGCCTGGACGGGGTTGTCGCTGGATTTAAACAGCGCGTACCCCCCTAGGACCGCCCCCGCCGCCAGCAACACCGTGAGTGCGCCAGCTAAGAGTACTTTTCCGGGGCTTATCACCATTATTCTCACTTTTTCTTTTCCCATTTCCTCCATCTGTCTCCTCCTCGTTTTTTACACCTCAGGCACAAAATCAAAGCCTTCTTCTTGGTTGTTTGCCTTGGCTTGCCCGGCTCATCACCCCCTCTTATCTCACATATGACCTGCAAATAACGTCGTATCCTACAAATTATTTTTACAATCTGAAAAATATACCCACTAATTCACTCGTGCCGAGACAGGAATAACGCGAAAACATAATCGGCACGGATGTCTCACTTTCCGCTCAGGCCCCCTCTTCGTTAAATAGCCCTTTGAGTTGCGAAAGTAGCTAATCTAACGGTTTTTAAAGGTGATAACCCATAACAAGATGTTTGGAGAAATTTTAATATTTAACTTAAATAAAGTCAATTTTTAATTAATCCAAGGAGAAGAAGGTTGAATGAGAAAAATAAAGGTGGGCTCTCGCGATGATCGATATTGACAAAATGAGACGTACCATAATCTCGCTGTTATGAGATTATCCAAAAACCTCGCTTTTCTTTGTTTAAAGCGGAGGGGTAAGCGCGCATGTTTTAACTGTATTCATAACAAGTTTTGGAACAAAGGCTATTGCGAAAAAAATTAACGCGCCCACATTCGTCCTTCAGAAGGACAGTAGGTTCTCAGATTTTTTCGGAGTGCGCCTCTACCTTATCCCAGTCGATCTCCACTCCCAGCCCCGGCTTATCCGGTACTTTGATATAACCATCCCCGTCAATCCATAGGGGCTCGGTAAGCATGGCGTCCCGCGCCTCCGGGACCCAACCGGGTGGCTCGTAAGGGAACTCGCAGTGAGTGCAGTTGGGAATCGCCCCCATCAGCTGTAAGTTAGCCGCTAGCCCCACTCCGTTAGTCCAGGTATGGGGATTGTAAGTGATGTGCGCCGCCTCGGCCATAGCCGCGATTTTCCGACCCATGAGAATCCCCCCGCTGAAAGTGACATCGGGCTGGAGGATATCGTAACAGCCCCTGCCGATAAGTTCCCGGAAATCGTCCAGGTCCTCATTGAGCTCCCCGCCGGCTATAGGGAGGGAGGTCGCCCTGCGTAGCTCAGCCAGACCATGATAATCCCTGATTCTCAAGGGTTCCTCTAGCCATGTCACCCCCAACTTCTCCAACTCCCGGGCGGTGGCCAGCGCCCGTTTGAAGTCCCACACCGGATAGGAGCCGAAGCCGTGAATCAACCAGGCTTGGTTGGCGTCCACCATCAACTCCACCTCGTCGCCCACCGCCGCGCGCACCGCTTCTACCAGAGCGATGTCTTCTCTCATCTCTGGATAGCGAATCCTCAATTTAATACCCTTAAAACCCTGTTCTAAGAGAGCCTGAACATCCTCCACCCTTCTCTCTATCCCTCTCAACTCACCAGTGGAGGCGTAAGCCTTGACCCGGTCGCGGCACCCACCTAACAGGCGGTAGATGGGCTGCCCAGTGGCCTTGCCGATGATATCCCAGAGAGCGATCTCGATGAACCAAGCCCGGAAGCCCACCACCTTGGCGGAGCGGAGGATTTTCACCGCTTCCTCCACTTGGAATGGGTCGCGATTGATGAGAAAAACCCTGATCAGGTCGGGAAAGCCCTTCCACTCGTTGGCGAAACCTATCCCTGCGCAGACCCCCTCGATGCCCTCATCGGTGGTGATTCTCATCAACAGCAGGCTGTTGTTCGTCTGGGGGAAGGCCGGTATCCAGCTGGGATAAAAAGGTTCTGGAAGGGGAAAGTGACAGAGGTAAGCGTCGGCTCCGGTTATCTTCATAATCGCCTCCTTTGTGTCATATCGCGATTCAAACCACTGCTTTATGTTTTTCAACTGCTTTCCTATGATGCATACCCAGCAAAGTGACGGCCTAAACAGCCATTTTTAGAAAGTCATCCTCATCTGCTTTCTCAAGCTTAGACTTGTGCCCAATTCATGGGTATTTAAAGACCGCATAAGATCGCCGCGAGGTTTCGGGTTCGAGCGAGATATTCTTCGACCAAACATGTCGGCTCCCTCCTTTGCTAAAGCAGCAAGCGCCAAAGTATAGGGCAATTGGCCGTCGAGGCTGAGGGAACCTATATTGGACATGGAGCGTCCAATTCTCGACAATTCAAACCTCGTCGAAAACCCGACGCCGTTCGCATAGGGAATTAGCCTGAGACATTCTCAAGGTTTTCGCAATTTTACGCACAATTAAACGTGGGGAGGTCGGTTAAAAATATTTTTACAATATGAATATTATTCAAGATAGTCAGGACCTTAAAGCTCTCAACGGCAACGGCGCGAATGGGCAGGTCGAAATAACTCAGGCGCCGAATCTTTCTATAGAGTACAATAGATGGATAAGAGTAGGAACCGCGGGATGAATTCCCATCAACTGTGAAAAAGAGGTGTGTATCTATGTTTTGCCCCCGTTGTGGAAAAGAGATGGAAAGTGCCGCTTTATGTCCACATTGTGGCGTGGATATAAAGAGGTTCGTGGAGAGTCCGGAGGAGATGGTCGCGGAAACTATTGCCACCGAGGAAAAAATCCTGAAAGAAAAACCCGAGCGTCCCGAGGGCCTAGAGGAAGAAAAGTCGACTCCCGCGAAGGCGCCGGAGGAAAAAGAGAAGAGGCGTCGCCCCCACGTCCTGATAGGAACTATTTTTCTAGCGCTTATCGGCGCGGCGGTGGTGACGCTCACCTTCACCGTCTTTCTCCGGGAAAACACCACGGGCCCCCGGCAGACCCTCGACCGTTACTTCAAAGCCCAAGAGGAAAACCGTGCGGAAGAGGTGATCGACTTCTACGACCCCGAAGATTTCGAAAGGATGGCGCAGATATACGAGATGAGCGCCGAGGAGCTGAGGAATCAGATTATCGAGAGCTCCCAACAAGCCGGCGCGGGGAAGGTAAAATACGAAAATCTAGAATACAAGATCGATATCCAAGGAGACCACGCCACCGCCCAGATAATAAGCGGTACCGTAACCTACACGGACCCCAGCGGCGAAACCGAGAGCCGAGAAATTCATGACACCTCCATCACGCTGGTGAAAAGAGGAGGCAAGTGGTATATCAAGATATTCAAAGAAGAGCTCGAGGGAGAGTCCATCTCCCCTCCGGCGGAAGAAGGTGGCGTTCAGCAGTAAAGTAAAAAAGGAATCTTTCGGATTAACGTAACTCTGAGTGGATCTTAACGTAACTCTGAATGGGTCGCATCTTTCAGCATATAAAAAATCCGCGTGGTTTTCTTTTATTTCTTTTTTTGGAGCCACCTCTGGCGCGATGGAAGCTTACCGTAAAACAAGCCTTTACCCCACAGTCCCGCTAAAAATCATTTTGAGCTTAATGATAAAAGGCAATGAGATTATTAATTGTGTCTGTTTTTTTTCCAAATTCGCGTTGATAATTTTCATAAACGCGAAGCAAAATCCGTTCAGAAAAAGCGGGTATAATCTCGCATGCCTATATGAATCAACCGGTGCCTTTAAATATCAGTGGGTTGAGCTGGGGATCCGGGCCCGCTGGGAGCAGGCGCCCAACCAGCGCCCGCCTGCTTGTAAAAGTATACGGGAAAGACTAGGGTGAAATTCTCAAGCTGCTGTTCAAAAGTCACCCGAGCCCACTGGGGATCCATTTTGCTGAATTTTATCTCCCTGATGCTATACCCCTGGGTGGTGCCTGCGGTGTTTTTCAAATAATCCATAGCCGCCATGGTAAGGAGTCCTTCTTCCACGGAAGAAGAGGGTATGGGCATCGCTTCATTGCCGCCGCCGTTTCCATCTTTTTTGTTATCGCTAGGCTTAGAACCTTCCTCGCTCCCGACCTCTCCTCCGGATGAGCTTTTTTTATCGGGGGCTTGGCTAGAAGCAGCGTCGTTCTGCCGCGATTGAGACTCATCAGTTATACCGCTAATGACTCCTTTTTCTTTCTCCCCGTCCTTGGAAGCAATTAGAGCGACGATAACCACCAATGCGGCGACGATGAGGATAACACAGAAAAGCGTAGCGATCTTCCAGCCTAAATTATTCGTGTCATTCATCACCTTCACAACTCCTCTCATTGATTTACCGGACATCACATACAACGTAGTGGAGAGGTATATATCTACAGATGCGGGAAAAATATTCTGTGAAAACTAGAAGTCAACCTGAGAGACAGTATTTCTGAGAGACTGTATTTGTTTTTATAAATCTTTCTCCGCATTTAAAAATGCGAACTTTAACATATAAAAATTATATATCATTTCACTGTGTATTACTATGTCAGGGGGATAAATAGTATATGCCTCCGACTATATATGTTAAAAGTCCGGGTTTAACTTCGTCATTTTCATACTGTATAAATTCTTAATGGATGGTGACTTTCAGAACAAGAACGGATTTAGAGAAACTTTTTCCGCTTTCATCCACGCGCGAGTATGCCCTTACCACATGATAGCCAGATTTACAATAGAAAAACGAATTATTACATCTTATCAGGAAGAACCCGGATATGGTTTTCCCGGCGCTTTGGCTTCGTAGCGTATTGAGTTCGAAATCCTTTACCTGCGCATACGGCGTAATCTTTTTAGTGAATACTAAAAATGCGGTTATTCCCCTTTCCTAGCACGTTTACATATACCGGTATTTCTTTTGGTTGGTTAACGCCATGAGGAATATAGATATGTTATCGAGATGATTAGATGGAATAGTCGCCTAAGAATCCTTATGGGTAGGTCTCTGGATTGGGCGAATTCTTCACGCGAAACTGGATAGTCTTTTATCAAAGAAGCGTCTATAATCATGACGTCTGCCTCGGGATGGTTGAAAAGATAATGTAACGGCTATATAGCCCTAGAAGCTAGAGCGTTTCTTAATCGTTTCCTCTAAGACGCATTCCCTAAGTTTAATTGAAATCTTCCTCTAGGAGATAACGCCCGTGTTTCTCCACCGCCTCCAACATCCAGCGTAGCCTCTGAACGGACATCCCCCCATGGCTGTTCGTGGGCGCCAGGATATATCCTCCCCCTTTGCCAGCGTCCATAATAGATTGACGCACAGCCGCGAAGACCTCCTCCCGGGTGGCGTCCACCAGCACATGGGTTACGTCGATGTTACCCATCAGGCAGATGCGCTTTCCCACCAGCTCCTTTACCCGAGCGAGCTCCATTCCCGCTGTGGGTTCCAGGGCGTGTACCCCATCGAAACCGCAGTCGCAGAACCATTCCAATAACTGGTAAACATTTCCACAGGAATGGATGGCAATCTTCATCCCCAAGGCGTGGGCGGTCTCGGTGATACGGCGGTAAGAATCCCCGAATAGCTCCTCGTATGTCCGCGGGTTGAACATGGGCCCGCTGCGGTAGGCTAGGTCATCGGTATAAAGCACCCCAGGCAGTCCGGCATCGGCCATGGCTTCCAGCATAAGGCAGTAGAGGTCGGTATAGAAGCGGATCATGCTTTCCACGAACTTTCTCTCTTTCCTCACCGCCACAGAGTAGCGTTGAAATCCCATGCACTGCCAGGTGATCTCGAAAAGACCTCCGCTAAAGGAGCCAAAGATGAAAAGTCGATCCCCGAAATCCCTCTGAACTCGCCGGTAAGCCCGGTTGTTTTTCTCGGGCATGCGCAGGATATCCCGCTTGTCCCAAGCCCTCCAATCGTCAGGGTTTGAGATGAGCCCCTCCCGGTACATGGGAGTGCCCAAATTGCCCTTTCCATCAAGGGTAACATCATAGGCGCGGCCATATATATCGTACGCGCGCTTAGTGTCGAAAAAACGGTATATAGGAACGTGTATCACCCAGGCGGAATCATATCCCATTTTCACCGACGCTGCGGTGCGATCGTAGGTGAAAGCGTTCATGGAATAGTCCACGCCGAAGGATTGATTGAGACGGGGGAAGACCCAATCCATCACCCTCACGGCGTATGGGTTGGAGTAGAGAAAACCCAATGGTAGTGGCCTCTTCCCCAGGATTTCGTAGATATTGGCGTACTCCAACATCAGGTCCATGGTGGGCACCCGATCCGGTTCCTTGAGCTCCAGAGCTGCCAGCACCCTCTCATGTCGCACCGACATAGAAGTCTCCTTTCGAGCGTCTCTTTGATATAATAATACATTATGTAATTTTTACATTATATAATATTTAATCGTGTTATAGCGCGAATCCGACAATGTTCAGGATCTATCCGGCGACCTAAACCAAAAGGTCTCTCGCCGCGTAAACTTCCATTAGGATTAATTGAACCAGGAGCTGAAGATGCGCACCGCCTCCACCGCGTCCTTTCCCACCGCGTCCACGCCCATGCGATCCGCCAACTCCTGGGTGGTGCATGCCCCGCCGATGGCTATCTTAACTTGATCCCTTAAGCCGGCGGACTTGAGCGCGGAAACCACGTCCCCGATGGAATTGACCATAGTGGTGAGGAGCACCGAGAGCCCCACCGCTCCCGCGGAATGAGAGCGCACCGCCTCCACCACCTTATCCTCGCTCACGTCAACCCCCAAATCCACCACCTTGAAGCCGGAACTGGTGAGCATGGTGCCCACCAAGTTCTTGCCGATATCGTGGATATCCCCTTTTACCGTGCAGAGAACCACCGTTCCCTTCTTTTCCACGCCAGTCTCCGTCAGATGGGGTTCCAGTACTTTCAGGCCTTCCTTCATCATCTCCCCCGCTAGCACCAAATCGGCTAGAAAATATTCCTCCTTTTCGAACAACTCCCCCACCTTAACCATTCCCTGGCTCATGGCTCCCAACAGGTCCACCGCTCCTATTCCCGCCTCCAAGCCCTCCTTAAGCAGAGGGGTCACCTCATCCAGCTCCAGGTTAGCCACCGCTTCCTTAACCTTCTCCAGATACTCTTCCATCTATGCCTCCTTTCGCTTAGATTCGCGTCTTTGAGCGACTTCGTGGCTCGCGCTCCAACCAGCGTGCATTTATTTCTTCTTCTCGCTAAGGGAAGCGTCCCGCGTTTTCTCTCTCTTTCTTGTATCAGCGCGGATATTTCACTTACTGTCCGCAAACGCCCCACCTCTTGCCCCTGCTTTTAAATCCCGCATTAGATAAAGTGACATTATGTTAAATCTGCAACAACTGATCACGACAGAAACCGCGCCATCACTCTTCTAGATTCAAGGGATAACGCCCATATCTCTCCACCGCCTCCAGCATCCAACGCAGCCTCTCCACCGACATGTCCGGATGACTGTGATCGGGGGCCAGGATATATCCTCCGCCCGCACCGGCGTCCTTAATAGCTTGACGCACCGCTTCGAAGACCTCCTCCCGGGTGGCGTCCACCAGGATGTGGGTGATGTCTATGTTGCCTACCAAGCAGATGCGGTCACCCACTGCTTGCTTAACGGAAGCCAAATCCATTCCGGCGGTGGGTTCAAGCGGGTGTACCCCGTCGAAGCCGCAGTCGCAGAACCATTCCAGGAGCGAACTGGTGTTCCCGCAGGAATGCATGATGATCTTCATGCCCAGGCGATGGGCGGTCTCGGTGATGCGGCGGTATGCATCCCCGTAGAACTCCTCAAGTGTGCGCGGGCTCAATATGGGCCCCGAACGGTAGGCTAGGTCATCGCCGAAGAGCACCCCAGGCAGGCCAGCATCCGCCATAGCCTCAATCCCCATGCATTGGAGATCGGCATGGAACCTGATAACCCGACGGACGAACTCTTTTTCCTTGCGCAGCGCCACCACGAAGCGCTCGAAACCCATAGGCTGCCAGGTATTTTCGAAAAGCCCGAAGCTGAAAATGCCGAAAATAAATATCTTATCCCCGAAATCCTTCTGAATGCGTTTGTAGGTGCGGTAGGCCCTCTCAGGCAGGCGCAAGATGGCTCGCTTGTCCCAGGCTTTCCAATCTTCCTGGCTGCTGATAAGACCGCCTCGGTACATGGGAGTGCTCAAGTTACCTACCCGGTCGAAGGCAATATCGAAGTAACGGCCGTAGATATCCTCAACCCTGGTAGAGCTGAGGTAACGAAAGACGGGCAGGTAGTTAACCCAGGCCGAGTCATAGCCCAGCTCAGCCATGGCGGCTGTGGCGTGATAGGCAAAGCGCGATATCTCCCAGTCGGCAATATCCAGATTCTTGGTGTAAGGCAGGACGCGGTCAAGTAACCATCCCATCCGGGGATTGGCAAAGAGCTTGCTGGCGACGCTGGGCTTCGAACCGAGTATTTTGTTGATGGTGGAGAACTCACTGATCAGATCCATGGTGGGAACGCGGTCCGGCTCCCTCAGTTCCAGAGCGGCGACCACCCTCTCATGCTTTTCTGACATTACTTTTCACAACCTTTCATAGCGGCCGCCAATAGTTAATTGTTACGCTAGAAACTACATACTGAGCGATAAACCTTATCATTCTCACAACGCTCCGTTACTCACGACTCTTAGTACTGGATTGGGCTAATATTTTCTATTTGTCAATATTTCAAATATACTCGGTTTTCAATACTCGGTCTCAATAATCAAACCAATCATTCATAAGTGCGACTCACCAATCTTGAGCACCCAGCCACTAGATCGCCAGTGGATAGTTGCCGTATTTATCCACCGCCTCCAGCATCCAACGCAGCCTCTCCACGTTCATCCCGGGATGACTATTGGTGGGAGCGAGGATGTACCCGCCCCCCTCACCAGCCTCTTTGATAGCCTGGCGCACCGCCTCGAAGACCTCTTCCCGGGTGGCATCCACCAGGATATGGGTGATGTCGATGTTGCCTAGCAGACAGATGCGAGTCCCCACCCGCTTTTTGACCAGGGCAAGCTCCACCCCGGCGGTAGGCTCCAAGGCGTGCACTCCGTCGAAGCCGCAGTCGCAGAACCATTCCAGCAAGGGATAGACATTGCCATCGCTGTGTACGATGATCTTCATCCCTAAGGCATGGGCGGTTTCGGTTATGCGTCTCAAGCTCTCCCCAAAAAATTCCTCCATGAGGCGGGGATGGAGCATGGGCCCGGAGCGGTAAGCCATGTCATCGGAGTAGCAGGCGCCCGGAACTCCCGCGTCCGCCCAGGCTTCTAGCATCATGCAGTAATGGTCCTGATAAAACCGGATATACCGGCGGAGGAAATCCTTTTCCCGCCTCAGAGCCACAGCGAAACGCTCAAAGCCGAATGGTTGCCAACTATTCTCGAAGAGGCCGAATAGAAAGCTCGCGAAAATGAAGATCTTGTCCCCCAGTTCTTTCTGTATACGAGCATAAGCCCGGTTAGCCCTATCGGGAAGGCGCAGGATGTCCCGCTTATCCCAGGCCTTCCAATCATCCGGCCCCCTGAACATCCCTCCCCGGTACATGGGAGTGCCCAGATTTCCTTTGCCATCCAGCACCACTTGATAACATCTCCCATAGATATCCTCGGCGACCCTGGTGTTGAGGAAACGCCAGATGGGCACGTGCATCACCCAGGCAGAGTCGTAGCCCATTCTCATCGCCGCTTCGGTGCGATCCCGGGAGAAGCGGTCCATCTCGTAGTCCATGTAGTGGGATTTATTGATGAGAGGCGCTATCCGATCTATTATCCTGGCGGCGTGAGGATTGGTGAAGAGAAAACCCAGGGGCGCCGGCTTGCGCCCCAGCACCTGATAGATGTTGGAATACTCCTCCATCACGTCCATGGTGGGCACCCGGTCTGGCTCTTTGAGTTCCAGAGCCGCCTTGACCCGATCGTGGCTTGCCGCCACCTATATCCCCTCCTGTAAAAACAGCGTTTCTTCGTTATTAGATAAAATTCTATCCTATTTTTCTTTCATCTCGAATCATTCTCTCCATATTTTTGATACCGTAACTGCTAGA
>JACVIX010000063.1 GCA_015711725.1 Candidatus Geothermincola primus
AGGGATCCGATGTAGGGTGGCTAACTTTCCCTTTTAGCCCCATCTTCTTATCGTCAAGGTTATATCGGCTCCGAGCGGCAGTATTTAAATTCCTAGACTAGCGGAGGCTACGCCAGGACTTTCTAAAGACATACCTTCCCTTAATAGAAAGTCTCCTCTCCATCAAAGGGATCCGATGTAGGGTGGCTAACTTTCCCTTTTAGCCCCATCTTCTTATCGTCAAGGTTATATCGGCTCCGAGCGGCAGTATTTAAATTCCTAGACTTAGTTATCCTTAACGAATCAGGAAGGCGGCTCAACAATACTCGGGCTCCGAGACGGGAAAGGCGCTCTCCAAGTATATTTAAAAGAAGCGTCAATATCTAACTTATCCTCCATCTAACTGCTATACTTATTAGAAACTAATCATTAAAAGGAGTGACGAATGAAGCCGGAGGGTCCCTTACCCCGCCATATCGCTATAATCATGGATGGCAACGGAAGGTGGGCGAGCAAAAGAGACCTGCCCAGGATCGCGGGCCACAAAGCTGGCGAGGTCTCTATAACCGAGGTGGTGAGAACCGCCTCGGATTGGGGTCTTCAAGCCCTCACTCTCTTCGCGTTTTCCACCGAGAATTGGAATCGGCCCAAGAACGAAGTGGATTTTCTTATGAGTTTCAACCGCAATCTGCTGAGGAAGCGCATAGACGAGTTCCACCAGCGTAACATCAGAATCAGTCACTTCGGGAGAAGGGAGAAAATCCCGGAATCCACCCTGAAAGAGATCGACAAGGCGGTTCTGCTTACCAGAGAGAACACTGGTATGTGCTTAAACATCGCGTTCAACTACGGGGGGAGAGCCGAGATCATCGACGCCACCATCGGCATGAGCAGGGCGATCAGGGAAAACCCCGGCATTCTCCAGAGCATCGACCAGAAATCCTTTAAAAGCTTCTTCTATGGACCCGACGCCCCCGATCCGGAACTACTCATCCGAACCGCTGGGGAGTGGCGTATCAGCAATTTTCTCCTTTATCAGATGGCCGAAACGGAAATATATATCACCGATACTTTATGGCCCGATTTTCGCGCGGAACACCTAGCCGAAGCCATCAGGGAATTCCAGAGGAGGCGAGGAGCTGGGGTTTGATAAGAAGGAGTGTAACTCCCATATAGCATTTTATTAGCCTATGCATAAGCGCGCTGTTCTACAGCGCAATATAGATACCTATCCGGATCATGCGCAGTTATAAAGACCAAGCTATAATCATCAGGTCTCATAAGCTGGGGGAATCCGATCGCATCATCACCATGCTCACCTCCGAGCACGGGCTTAAACGGGGTGTGGCTAAAGGCGTTCGCAAAACCACCAGTAAATTCGGGGGAAGGCTGGAGCCTTTCGTTCACGCATCCATTCTCTTCCATCGAGGTAGAAACCTAGACATCATCACTCAAGCGGAAGTAATAAACCCCCACCAGGCATTGAGAGAGGATTTCAGAAAATACCTCTACGGGGAAGCTCTTCTGGAGATCACCATGAAATCCCTCCAACAGGACCAGCAAATTCCCCGTCTCTTCGAAGCCTTGAGTATTTCTCTTGAATGTCTGGAGCAAGAGGTGAAAAGTTACGAGCTATTTCTCTCCGCTTACGAGCTGAAAGTCTGTGGTCTGATAGGTTACCGACCCCACCTGGATCAATGCATTCGCTGCGGAAAGTCGGAGTTAACAAAAGGGGCTTTCCTCCACCTGGAAGGAGGAGGCGTGATCTGCGGCCACTGCCAGCCTTCCTCTTCCGGCGGCATAGCCATAGATGAACAGATCCTGCGCCTGACTAGACTTCTCCTTCTCTCCAGCATGGAAGAGGTAGCTTCGCTGGAAACCCCACCTGCCCGGGCGCGAGATATATTACTCCTTTCATTTGCCTACTCCGAGTTTTATCTGGAAAAACCAATCCAATCCCACAAGGTAATTCTTGGGCAGCTCCCCCCATCCATCAGAAAAACTCCGGAGTAGAGACATAAGGGAAAAGGATATAGATTTAAAGGCTCCTTTCTTTCCATCGGTTCCTTTAAGAAGTTTCGTTCATTGCAGCTGACTTTTCCCCAGCGCCATTTTAAATAGAAGGGAATCCACTTTAGATAATCATGGGAGAACGTCCAGGTTTCCCTTGAGGTAGAAAACGGTTGGGCTTTAAATTGATCAAGACTTAAGAGATTGGGATGTTTGAATATCATGGTTTTTTAAAAATTCCGAAAAATTTTTGTAAAATTTACTCCAAAAGTATTGACAATCTACCACTATGGTAGTAGATTAAATTATGGTCCCAAGTGGCTGAGGAAAGCTTCGAAAGGTGGAACTGGAATGAGAGTCCGGAAGGCGAAAGTCGGAAGGGCGATCAGGAAGGGGAAGCTGGGAGAAAGCTAGAAGGTTACTTGGGACCACTTATTATGTAAACGTTGCGTGTTGGTGGTAGGTGGCATTTTTAGAGGCGCGGAATTCCGCGCCTCTCTCACTTCATTCCATTGATAACTGGGTTTGGATTGACTTGTCTTGCTTCTCGAAATCTAGGAAAGTTTTCCCCTTTAAATCTTCGCCCCCTCCCGCGAAAAGGGTAGTAGCGAAGTAAGCCGACTATCCATTTTGGGTAGGGATAAGGTTCTAACCATCACTCTTGCCATGATAAAGGTAATATTCCTCCATAATATCCTCAGCGGAAGAGGTGCCTATACGGGTGGCTCCCGCCATTACCATTTTCAATAGGTCTGCTAGATTTCTTATCCCACCCGAAGCCTTTATTCCCATGGTGGGGCCCAAAATCTCCCTTAAAAAGGCGATATCCTCTTCCCGGGCGCCTCCAGGCCCCAAACCCGTGGATGACTTGACGAAATCCGCCCCTTGTTCCTGAGCTATCAATGCCGCGGCTTTTATCTCCTCCCTGTCCAAGTAACAAGTTTCCAGTATAACCTTTACCACGGTATGGCCCTCTCCCTTTCCTCTATCGTAAAGACGAGCCAAGTTCACCACCTCGGCGATTTCTTTTTCCACCCTGTTGTAGCGCCGGGATTTTATCGCGGTGACATTGATTACCATGTCGATCTCCCGGGCTCCCTGCTGCAGAGCGTAGACGGCTTCCGCCTTCTTCACCTCATCGGGAACATAACCGAAAGGAAAACCCACAACTCCACCTGGTTTCACCCCGCTGCCCTCCAGTTCCATGCGAGCATAGGGAAGATAATAGAGAGGTAAGAACACGCAACAGAAGCGTTTCTCCTTAGCCCGTCGGAGAAAATTGAGATATTCCTTCTCCGGCAACTCCGGTTTGAGCAGGGTAGAGTCTATGATCCCCGCTAGACTTTCAGGGGTGGGGAAAACCCTCAAGACCTCCATCTTTTTCCTCCTGGATTCCAATACGATATCATATCCATCTCGGATTTTTCCTGGAACCAATATTCAAAAGACGCATTTATTTCCTTTTCCTATAGCGACAATGATTGCGCCCCTAAGCTTTTTGCCCCGGTTAGCACTAAACCATCATGAACGCGATGTTGAGGTAGATGAGCAGGCTGAATAGATCCATTACGGTGGACATCAATGGCTCTGAAGCCTTAGCTGGATCGGCTCCCGTCTTCTTCAAAGACCAGGGCAGAACAGCTCCCAATATTGAAGCAAGAACCACAGAGAAAAAGGTGGATATAGCGATGGCCCATGACACCCTGGCCTCTCCTTCCCATCCCCAAGCTATCAAGGAAAGAACCAAAGCGGACAAGGCCCCTAAAACCACACCATGGAGCAACTCCTGTAACAGAGCTCCAGTGAACGATACAGTTGAGGCTTCTTCCGATAGAACCCTGTGAATTATATTGGTGGAGCTTAAAACCGACGCCGTCCCGCCTATAAACATCACTGCGGGAAAGAATAGGATTAAGGAGAAATTTCCCTGTAAAAAAGTTGAGTAGCTGCGAAGAATCAACCCCACCACTAGCAATTCAATAATCAAAGCCCCCACCAACCAGGGAAATCGTCCTTTGAGGGTAGCGAGAACGGGGCGCTTTTCCTTTTGTTCTTCGCTCTCCCAGGTGCCTGCAAGACTGTAAAGGTCCTCTTTGGCTTCCTCCTCTATCACTTCCATGGCATCATCCACGGTGACGATGCCTAACAATCTCCCGCCTTTGTCTAGGACGGGCAAGGCTAAGAGGTCATACCGATCGATAAGCCTGGCCACCTCCTCCTGGTCAGCATCGGTGCCGGTATAGATGAGATCTGTATGCATGATTTCCTTAACAGGTCTCTCGGGGTCCGCGATAATCAATTCTCTCAGGGAGATCACTCCGGTTAATTTTTCCTGGTGGTCTTGGAGATAAACATAATATACCATTTCAACTTGCTCCGGGACTTTTCTTAACTCCTCCAACACCTCCTTTACCTTAAGATCCTCCGACATACGCACCGCCTCGGGGGTCATCAACCCCCCCGCAGTCTTCTCCCCATGGGAAAGCAGGCGGCGTAGTTTGCTGGAAAGGTCTAATCTCATATTGATGAGCACACTCTCACGGACTTGCTCCGGTAACTTTCTCAACAGATCCACCGCGTCATCGGGAGACATGGACGCAATTATGTTCAGGGCTAACTGAGGGCTCAATCCTCCCACCAACTCCACCTGGTCCTCCTCGGACATCTCCTCCAGAGTCTCAGATGATTCGTGGACGTCCCAATCACGGAAGATTTTTATCCTATCCTCTTGGGTGAGTTCAACCAATATCTCCGCCGCATCCGCCGGATGCAACCCGTTAAGGACGGTGATAGCCACCCCAGTCTTGCCTTCCTCCAGCAGTTCTCTAATCGTCCTTAATATGACTTGATTCTGTTCTTCCATATCAGTGTAATAGCTCTTAAAAAGGTTTACTTTAATGCTACCCCAAACAGTGCACTCCACATTCTATGCATAATTCAACGCTTATACCGGTATATTCCTTAAAAACCCAGACGTCGAAGCGCATGGGGGCGTTTCGACCAATCCTTCTCCACCTTGACGCGCAAATCCAGAAATACATGCTCGCCCAGTAGGGGCTCAATCTCCGCTCTCGCCCTTGTCCCTATATCCTTGAGCATCCTACCACCTTTTCCTATTATAATGCCTACCTGGGATTCCCTCTCAACGAAGATGTTTGCCCTGATATCCAGGATATCTTGATCTTCTCTCTTACTCATCTCTTCCACTTGTACGGTGACGCTGTGAGGAATCTCTTCCCTGGTAAGCATGAGTATTTTCTCCCTGATTAACTCCGCCACGATAAAGGAAGAGGGCTGGTCGGTGAATAACTCGTCGGGATAGTATTTGGGTCCAGGGGGAAGCAGAGTGGTAACGCTTTCGATTACCGCATGAATATTCTCTCCTGTCTTCGCCGAGATGGGTATAATCTCCAGGTATTCCCCCAGGTTGTCCACCACGGATAACTGCGCCTCCACCTGATCCGCGCTGAGTTTATCGATCTTGTTAAGGACGGCGATCACCGGGGTTTGGAGACGGGAAAGCTCGTTGGCGATGAAAACGTCGCCTTTGCCGATGGTACGGGTGCCATCGAGGATGAAAAGGATCACGTCTACCTCGGAGAAAGTCTCTCTCACCGCCTTGTTGAGCATCTCCCCCAAGGCATTCCTTGGCTTGTGGAAACCTGGCGTGTCTACAAAGATAATTTGAGCGTTATCTAAGTTGACGATACACCGGATCTTATTACGGGTGGTTTGGGGCTTGTCCGAAATTATCGCCACCTTACGTCGGGCTAGATTATTTATGATAGTTGATTTTCCCACATTAGGCCGACCGATTATGCCGGCAAATCCTGACCTGAATTCCCCCTCTTCCATCAAACCTCCTCTTTCGAATCAATCTCAAGCCGCATTAGCAGCCTGTTCTTTCCCTTCCCATAGAAATCCCTCAATGTTTCCACATGGGTGAATCCTTTTCTTTCGTAAAGACGCAATGCGGCGGTATTGGATGGATCGACGGTCAACTCCAGCCTTTTTATCCCTTCTTTTCCCAAAGAGGTGATTATACTTTCCAATAAAAATCCACCCATGCCCTTCCCTCGAAGTCTCTCCTCGATCTCCAGGCTAAAGATAAAGGCGGTATCTCTAGCGCCCCACGAGCGCAATATCACAGCCAGTCCCACCACCACGGATCCATTCTCAAGAATATATACCCTGCCATAACGTAAAAAGGGAGGCAAAGTCCATTGATTCAGGCCCCCCTCCCCAAAACTGCCCTTTTCCAGCTCCACCAACTCGAGGAGTAGGTCGGGTCCAATATCCTCCCCTTCCAGGCAGCGCATTCTTAGCAATTTCCCCACCGCCAACCTGAAATATATCCCACCCCACCCGCTTGAGGCGGTTCATACACCCTTGCGATTCCTTCCCTTACAAGACGGGATATATCCATACCACCCCAGATCACAACTGAGAAAATCTATGCATATAAATGTTGGACAGCAGACCAATGGAAATGAGGCTGACAATTAGATTGCTCCCCCCGTAACTTATAAAAGGCAGTGGTATCCCCGTGATAGGCATAATCCCAATGGTCATACCGATATTGACGATCATCTGGAACGCGAACATGGTGGTTATTCCCAGTGCGACTATCGTGCCGTAAAAATCTCGGGCGTTATTGGCGACGAGGATACATCGCCATATAAGCAGACAGAACGCTCCTAAGAGCACCAGGGCGCCGATCAAGCCCAACTCTTCGCCGATTACCGAGAAGATGAAATCGGTGTGATGAAATGGGATGAAGTTGAGATTGGTCTGAGTTCCTTGAGCGAACCCTTTGCCGATGATCTGTCCAGACCCAATGGCGATCTTCGACTGGATCAACTGATAACCAGCCCCTTTGATATTGGCGCTCTGACTGATGAAAGCGGTGAGCCTTTCCACCTGGTAGGGTTTGAAGATATGGAAGACGAACCCTATCACGAATCCTGCTGCCCCAGTGGTGATCAAAGCCAACCAGTATCTGAGGCGGCAGCCGGTGAGAAAAAGCATGGCGAGGAGGATGGCAGAGAGCACCAAAGTGGTTCCCAGATCAGGTTGGAGAAAAACCAAAATAAGACAAGGTAACGTCCACAACACCGGAATGATGAAGCTCTTGAAGGAATCGGGCTCGCTCTTGTTGTCGGAGAAGAAATTAGCCAAGGCAAGGATGAGAATGAGTTTGGTAAATTCCGAGGGCTGCAGGTTTACGGGTCCCAAGGGAATCCAGCGGTTGGAACCTAACTGCGCGGGGGTCAAAAAGACGACGAGCAGTAGCACAACGATGGCGCCAAAGATAAATGGGGTGGCTACTTTAAGTCTCCGGTAATCGAAGGTCATAATCGCTCCCGCTAAGATCAAGCCAATGACTAAGGAGACCATCTGCTTCTTGACGTAATAGGCGGGGTTACCTGGAATATCGTTCCTGGTGGCGCTATAGATCATCAACATTCCAAAGGCGATTAGGAATAAGACGATTACCAGGAGCACGCTCTCGATGTGACGAAGGGGGAGAGCGCCTAGCCGCTTCATCATCTCCTCGCTCTGTTTTCTCTCGGTAACCTTGGGCATCAACACCCTACCCAAACGTTCCGGCACTTCTCAACACCCCCAGAGCAAGTTAGGTTTGTCCATTCCTTAATCGCCTCCACTGGGCAGGAGGGGAGAATAGGGGAGTTTGTAGAGATATTCAAGGATGCGCCGGGCTACGGGAGCCGCTACCATTCCCCCGTGCCCTCCCTGCTCTATCATCACTACCACCACATATTGAGGTGCATGGGCGGGAGCGTAGCAAGCAAACCATGCGGTTGGCTGCTTTCCAGCGATCTCCGCGGTCCCCGTCTTTCCCGCCACCGGGATTTGCCCTAGGGGAAACCCAGCGAAAGTGTTGGCCGCGGTGCCACGCTGCACCACGCCAGTTAGAGCAGCTCTCACCACATCGATATTTCCCGGGGAGATCATCAAGCCGTAAGGATTATTCGGACTTGTTATGTCCCCGATCCTCTCGGGTTCTATCTCGGTTATGGTCTCTCCCTGCCAGGTTAGTATCTCCTTCCCCAGATGAGGGCGATAGTAGGGCCCGCGATTAGCGATAGCCGCATAGACATTGGCCAGCTGAAGGGGGGTGAGAAGTATATCTCCCTGCCCCACCGCCATGTTCACGGTATCCCCTGGATACCATTGCTGGTAGTCTGGATTGGGGTTGTTGCGATTGAACTCTTTTTTCCATTGGGGGGTAGGGACCCTGCCCTCAAATTCATTGGGTAGATCCACCCCGGTCTTTGATCCCAAACCCATTAAACGAGCGTAGTTCTGGAATCGGTTCTCCCAATTAGGGTAGGCGCGATCATACTGATAGAAAAGGTAGCCGAGGTGGTAGAAAACCACGTCGCAGGATTGGATTATCCCATTGGTGAATTCGATCCTTCCATGGCTCCCCCAACAGGTCTTGGGAAAGTCCTTGAACTCCCCCTCGGTGAAGACATGGTTGCAGTAGAAGGGGGTGAATGCTGTGGTGAACCCTTCCTGAAGGGCAGCAAGGCCGGTGATCACTTTAAAGGTGGAACCTGGCGGATACTGTCCCACGATAGCCCGGTTATTCAAAGGGTAATGCTTGGAGGGATCGTTCAGCTCTCTCCACTCCTGTTCATCGATCCCCCCTACGAATTTTTCCAAGTCGAAAGAGGGCTCGCTGGCCATAGCCAGTATCTCCCCATTCCTGGGATCCAAGACAACAGCCGCTCCCGCAGGAGCTTGATAGGTGGTTCCCGTCTCTCGGTCATAATGGGTGCGCGCCAGTTTTATGCCGCTTAAGAGCGCGTTCTCCACTTCTCTTTGTAAATCTCGGTCTAAGGTAAGGACTAGAGATTTGCCAGGAGTGGGGTCCACCCTCTCCAGCTGTCGCAAGGGGATGCCTTTGGCGTTCACCTCTATGCTGATCCAGCCGTCCTCGCCTCTCAAGGTATCCTCGTAATATGCCTCTACCCCGGAGGTGCCCACAATATCCCCAGCTTTATAACCTTTGTCCTTGAGCTTCTGTAGCTGCTCTTCGCTTATCTCTCCTAGGTAACCGAGCACATGGGCAGCCAGCCTCTCGTCACCTTCGTTGTAATCCCTTACCGGCAGTTCGGTAGGTTGTACCCAGGGAAACTGGCTCTGTCTCTCCCTTATGAAAAACCAGATACCGGGGTCCACGTCCTTCTTGATCAGCACCGGTTTATGGGGTTGTACCTGATCCCCCTCCAGCTTCTCCCTAATATCCTCCGGCTGCATTTCTATCAAAGAAGCCAGCCGAGCCACCTCGGTGTCCTTGTCTTCTAGTTTCTGGTAGTCGGTGGGGACCACGAAAATGGAAAGCGCAAGTCGGTTGGTGACCAGCTTGTTTCCGTTGCGATCCAAGATATAGCCTCGCTGAGCCTCCAGGCGCACCTCCCTAATGCGATTTTCCGATGCCATTGCCTCGTATTTCTTGCCCTGAACCACCTGTAGAAACCAGAGGCGGATCACGATGATTCCTACCATAATCGCCAAGAAGAAGATGAAGATAGTAAAGCGATGGACCATGCCTCCTTTCTGTTGCGGGTCTACCGGCATCGGCTAATCACTTCCTCTAAAAAATTCCTTGCCGAATCTGTCCTGATGTAGGCTCTTTTTATCATAATAACATACCGATTATATACTTCCTGAGCTTGCCGTTCTCTATAACAAATTGAAGCTAGCTAAGCTAGCGTAAAGGTCTCTTTCTTATCCTCGTTATCTCCTTCTTCTTCGTCCCTCAATTTCGATCTTTTTATGAACTTCCCTTATGGGTGTAACCTCTTTCTCATTTGAAGAGCACCAGTTCTTCCTCCCTTTCCGCCAATCTTCTGGTCAACGGGTATGCCAAAATAGTCATCAATGTGTTATAGAGGGCGATGCCCATTATGGTGGCGAAATTGAAAGGGGGGCGGGCATCCCAGCCCACCGAAATCCAAGTGGTAAAACGGACTAGTTCATTAAGGATACTGAAAAGGAAGACCAAGCCCATAGGCCAGATCACCGAAGTGGGTACGATCCGGTGCTTCAATTCGCCTGCAATGAATCCCACCAGGGCTTGGGTGAAAGCGGAAACACCCAGAATAGATGTGCTAAACACGTCCGCTAGAAATCCTCCCCAGAAACCGAACAGGGCGCCCGTAGAAGGTCCTTCCAACAAGCCCAAGCACACGGTCACCACGACCAGTAAATCCGGCTTTACCTTTCCGATGGAAATCTCCGGAGCCACGATTACCTGCATTAGAAAAGTAACTAGGAGAAGCGTGATGAAGACCAGGCGGCGATGCATAAAAACTACCCCTCAAGTTTTTTAGGAGCTTCGAAAGGTGCGGGAATCAGGACTACCATAACCTTTTCCAGCTTGGTCAGATTGGCCAGTGGCTCCAATTTTATTCCTCGAGATAGATCGGTTCTTCTCTCGGAAATCTCGCTGATTCTTCCGATGGGAATTCCAGGTGGGGTAGTCCCTCCCACACCGGAGGTAACCACCAGATCTCCCTGGTTTACCACTGCGTCCTGGTTGATAATTTCCAGCTTGACCACGCCCTGACCCTCACCCTTAATCAAGCCCATCTCTCCGTTGGACTGCAACCTAGCTCCGATAGCACTTTCGCTATCGGTTATCAGCTGCACCAGCGAGGTATGAGCAGTACATACCACTATCCTGCCCACTAGATAGCCCTCCTGGTTGAGGACTGCCATATATTCCAGCACCCCATCATCGTAACCCGCGCTTATCTGAATGGTCTCCTTCCAGTTGTCCGGATTGGATCCGATCACATCGGCGGCCAGGAAATCCCAACTCTTCCGGCTTTCCTTCACGTTTATCATCGCCTTGAGCAGTTCATTCTCCTTCTCCAGCCGATCTTTGTCCATCAAACGGTTGCGCAACTCGCGATTCTCCTCCAGCAACCTATCCCTTTCCTCGGAGACATTGAAAAGATCGAAAAAATATCCTATTCCGTCTTTCATGGGGCGGATAATTTTGGAGACGCCCTTTTGCAGAGGGGAGATGATCTCCAGAGAAAATCGCTGAATTCGGTGGAATACACCGTTCTCCCCCTCCCGAGAATACACCGTTACCAGCAAGAGACAGATTATTACAAGGACGATAATGGTTATTCGCTTATTTCTTCTTTCCACGCCAATCATTTTATTTTATCGTTGTAGCCCTATTAGTGGCGGGACGAGGATATCAGCACTTTCTTCATAACTTCGAACTCTTCCAGACATTTTCCCGAGCCTATGGCCACGCAGGAAAGCGGGGAATCCGTGATATAAACCGGCATCGCGGTCTCGTGCCTGAGTCTTTCATCCAAGCCTTTCAACAACGCCCCTCCTCCCGTCAGGGTTATGCCGCATTCCATGATATCCGAGGCAAGCTCAGGTGGCGTTTTGTCCAGAGTGGCCTTGACTGTGTCCACGATGGCCGATACCGGTTCCTCGATGGCGTCTCTAATCTCATCAGCCAGCACCATGATGGTTTTGGGCAACCCCGTGACCAGATCCCTGCCTTTGATCTCGGCGTTGATATCATCTCCCATGGGAAACGCCGATCCAATCTGAATCTTCAGTTCCTCAGCGGTTCTCTCGCCTATCATCAAGTTATACTCCCGCTTGATATAATTGACGATGGACTCGTCCAGCTCGTCGCCGCCTATGCGGATTGATTCGCTGGTGACGATACCACCCAGCGAGATCACCGCCACTTCCGTGGTTCCTCCGCCCACGTCCACTACCATATTTCCAGTGGGTTCATGGATGGGCAGCCCCGCCCCAATAGCCGCCGCCATGGGCTCCTCGATGATATATGCTGCTCTAGCCCCAGCTTGGATGCAGGCTTCCTCCACCGCACGCTGTTCCACGCCAGTGGTACCGGAGGGAACACATACCACCACTCGAGGGCGCGCGAACAGCCTCTTCTTATGACACTTCTGGATAAAATAGCGGAGCATCTTCTCGGTCACGTCGAAATCGGCAATTACTCCGTCTTTCAGAGGCCGTACCGCCACGATGTGGCCTGGGGTCCGACCGATCATGCGTTTTGCCTCTGCTCCTACCGCTAGTATGGCGCCATTTGAGGTATTGATTGCCACCACCGATGGCTCATTTAAAACAATGCCTTTCCCTCGCACATAGACCAATGTGTTGGCGGTTCCCAAATCAATGGCCATATCTCTACCTAATAGTTCCCAAGACAAGGGCATTTCCTCACCTTTTTCTCACTATTTACTTCTAATTACGCTTTACCCGCTCATTAAAGTATTTTACCACATAAGCGTTTTTTTGTTTGGCAACAATTTACTGCTGTTAAAGACGATTCCAGCTATTTTTCCTCGCGCAAAGCCTTCCTCCCGCAGGTTCTCATAGACAAGCCCTAGAAGGCAAAGACTGCGGGGAAACCTGAGCTTTTAGGGTCTCGCGGTTATATGAAGCAACCCAGGTCATCGGATAGGTTCTTTTTTCACCGCTTTTCCTCATAAAGCTCAGGGAAGAAGAGCCTCAGTTCCCTATCGGCGCTCTCCAGAGAATCCGAGCCATGCACCAGGTTCTGAGAAATCCCCACCGCGTAGTCCCCTCTTATGGTTCCTGGCTCTGCCAATCTTGAGTCGGTGGCGCCCATGACCTTGCGCACGATTTCCACCGCCGATTCCCCCTCCAGCACCATAGCAACTATCATCCCGGAGGTGATAAAATCGACTAGTTCCGCATAGAACGGTTTTCCTTTATGCTCGATGTAATGTTCTTCCGCCAGCTCCCTGCTCATCACCATCGATTTCATGGACACTATCTTCATGCCCAATCTTTCGAAACGAGATATAATCTCCCCCACCAGACCCCGGCGCACTCCATCGGGTTTTACCAGGACCAAAGTTCTTTCGACCATCATCGCTCCTTTCAGGTAAACCAAATTCAGACGATATATCAACCTCGATTTTGCTGGCTTCGACGTGTAAAACCACTCCAAGCGCCGATTATAAAGAACCTTGCCCCTTAACTCAACCTCAGCTTGAGAGCCTCCCTAGCCTCCCCTACAGTATATAGGGATCCAGTAACGCAGACTAAGTCGGTGACCTCGGCAAAGGTGCGAGCCAGCTTGATGGCTCCAGGGATATCCTCCACGGAATAACACTCCTTGCCCATCTTTTTAACCTCGTAACTCAAGGTGCTGGTGGGGGCGGCCCTTGAGCTCCGGCTACGGGTGAGAATCACAACATCCGCCAGCGGAACCAGAATCTGGAGGATGCCCCTGAAATCCTTGTCCTCTAAAATCCCCAGAACCAATATTAACTTGTCGTAATCTATCTCGCTTCTGAGCACATGAGCGAGCTTGCGCGCTCCATCGGGGTTGTGGGCACCATCCAGAAGCACCAGGGGATTAAGGGAGACCACCTCCAAGCGACCTGGTGAGCTCACTCGGCTTAAACCCCTTTCCACATCCTCCAGGGAGATGCGGCGGGGACTGGCCATGAAAGCTTCCAGTGCGGCGATGGCGCAAGCGGCGTTGATCGCTTGATACTCGCCCAGCAGGGGAATAAAAATATCCGCGTATTCCCGATAAAGACCCTTAATGCCCACCATCTGACCCACTTTTTCCGTGGTGATACCGTAGGTGATATGGTAAAGAACCTCGAAATCACGGCCCAGCAGTTTCAGGGGGCATCCCTTCTCCCTGCAGGCTTTCTCCACGATCTCCATTAGCCCCTGCTCGCTTATCCCGCTCACAACTATATTGCCGGGCTTGATGATTCCCACTTTCTCCCGGGCGATATCCTCCAAGCTGGGTCCCAGCTCCTCAACGTGGTCGTACCCAAGGTTGGTGATCACGGAAACTCGGGAATCCACCAAATTAGTGGCGTCCCACCTTCCTCCCATGCCCACCTCTACCACCGCCACGTCCACCTTACGGCTAGCGAAATAAAGAAAAGCCAAGGCGGTGGAGATCTCAAAATAAGAGAGGGGGTCACCAGTCTCCCTGTTGGTCTCTTCCACGCTGGGAATTATCATCTCCATGTAGCGGGCGAAATCCCCGGTGCTGATAGGAATCCCATTGACGCAAATTCTTTCGGTAACGCTTTGCAAATGAGGGGAGGTGTAGCGCGCGGTCCTTTTCCCCATCGCCTCTAGGATAGAGGAGATCATGCGCGCGGTGGAGGTTTTACCATTGGTGCCAGTTATATGAATGGAGGGATAGCTCAGTTGAGGATTGCCCAGTTTATCACATAACCGCGTTATACGATCTAGACTGGGCTTGATGCCATATTTGTCCGTCGAATCTAGATATCTCTCCGCATCCTGGAAATTCAAACCTGATCGACTCCAAAAATTTACATATAATCAAATATTACCTGGCATTCTCTGCCTTGTTTTATAATTTTACATATCGTTAATTATCCATCCGGACAAGACAGTCAAGCTGACTCCGACTACTTGAGCAACCTAAGCTGCTCTTGAAGTTTCTCTATCTTGAGGGTTATCTCCGCCAGTTTTTTCCTCTCTTTATGAACCACTTCTAGGGGGGCTCGTGAAAGGAACTGGTCGTTGGAGAGCTTAGTCTGCGCTTTATGGGCATCCGTCTCCAGTTTCCTTAGCTCTCTTTCGATTCGCTCCACTTCGTCATCGAAGGAGATTGTCTCCCGGAGGGGAAGAAATATCTCGGTCGATCCTACCACCCCTCGAGCGTAGCCGGAAGGGTCTCCCACCTCCACGTTTACCTCCAACTGGGAGAGTCTGGCCAGTGTGAGGATGTGGTGGATGTTACGTTCGATAGTTTTCAAGGCTTCCCCGTCCTGCGCGGTGAGAATAGCCTGAATCCTCTGGGAGGGCTTTACCTTCAATTCGGAGCGAATTCTCCGGACGCAGGTAATCAACTCCCTGATGAAATTCATCTCCCGCTCCGCCTCCTCATCGATCATCTGCGTCTCCGCCTGGGGCCAAGGCGCCACCATGATGGAGGGTCCCTCCCGGGTCAATCTCTGCCAGATCTCCTCGGTGATAAATGGCATAATGGGATGGAGGAGTCGGAGAAAACATTCCAACGTGCTGTAAGTCACGTATTGAGCGGTCTTTCTCCCCCGCTCGTCACCGGCGTAAAATCTCTCCTTGGCCATCTCCAAAAACCAATCACAGAAATCTCCCCAAAAGAAGTCATATAAAGCCTTGCAGGCCTCGCTGAAATTGTAGTTCTCGAAATAATCATCTACTTTGGAGATCAGTCTAGAAAGAGCGGAACGTATCCATCGATCCTCTAGGGTCAACTCCAACTCTTCCTCCCTCACCTCCTCCAGGTGAAAGTCACGTAAGTTCATCAGAGCCAGTCGGGAGGCGTTCCAGATCTTGTTGCAAAAATGCTGGCTCCCCTCGATACGTTCCCTGGAGAGGAAGATATCGCGCCCCGGGACGGCGATGAAACCCAGGGTGAACCTCAAGGCATCGGCTCCATAACGCTCAATCACTTCCAGTGGATCGATCACGTTTCCTGAAGATTTACTCATCTTCTTGCCCGATTCGTCCCGGATAAGAGCAGTGAAAAAGACCTCGCGGAAGGGAACGTCCCCCATAAAATGAAGGCCATTCATGATCATGCGCGCCACCCAGAAGAATATAATGTCGAAGGCGGTGACCAGCACCGAGGTGGGATAGAAATATCGCAAATCCTCGGTGTCGTCGGGCCAGCCCAAGGTAGAGAAGGGCCAGAGACCTGAAGAGAACCAGGTGTCCAGAACGTCGGGATCCTGCTCCAATTCTCCGCCGCAGGGACACGAGCTGGGATCCGTCTCCGATACTACCATATCCCCGCACCTCTTGCAGTGCCACGCGGGAATGCGGTGTCCCCACCACAACTGCCTGGATATGCACCAGTCCCGGATATTGTACATCCAATCGAAATAGACCTTCTCCCAGCGATTGGGCGTGAATTTTATCCTTCCGTCCTTGACCGCCTCAATCCCCGGTTCCGCCAAGCTCTTCATGCTCACGAACCACTGTCGGGAAAGATAAGGCTCGATCGCGGTGTGACAACGGTAGCAGTGACCCACCGCATGCCGGTGGTGCTCAACCTTGAGAATATACCCCATCGCCTCCAGATCTCTAACAACAGCGTTTCTGGCCTCGTAACGGTCTAGCCCCTCATACCTCCCCCCCGCTTGGTTGACCACTGCATCCTCGGTGAAAATATTTACTTCTTGTAAATTATGTCGCTTGCCGATTTCGAAGTCATTGGGGTCATGAGCCGGAGTTACCTTGACCAGTCCGGTGCCGAATTCTGGGTCCACGAAATCATCTCCCACTATGGGCAATTCCCTACCAACTAGGGGAAGTATGGCGATTCTGCCGATAAGATGGCGATGTCGGGAGTCATGAGGATTTACCGCCACCGCCGTGTCCCCCAACATGGTCTCCGGACGGGTGGTCGCTACATGGAAGAACTCGTCCGAATCTTTGAGGTCGTAACGTATATACCATAGTTTTCCGTCTATTTCCTCGTGTTCCACCTCGATATCTGAGAGGGCGGTTTTGCAGCGAGGGCACCAGTTGATGATATAGTCGCCCCGGTAGACGAGTCCCTCTTGATAAAGCCTCACGAAAACCGCACGCACCGCCCGGGAGCATCCCTCATCCATGGTAAAACGCTCCCTTTCCCAGTCGCATGAACAACCTAATCGCTTCAACTGGCCGATGATGGTGCTACCATACTTCTCTTTCCAAGCCCAAACCTCTTCCAGAAACTTCTCCCTTCCCAAATCCTCTCTGGTGAGGCCTCTCTCCGCGAGCTTGCGCTCCACCACGTTCTGGGTGGCGATTCCCGCATGATCGGTGCCGGGGAGCCATAATGCTTCCATTCCCTGCATTCGTTTCCTACGGATGATGAAATCCTGCAGGGAATTGTTCAGAGCATGGCCCATATGCAGGGAGCCAGTGATGTTGGGAGGGGGAATGACGATGGTGAAAGGTTCTTTTTCCGGGTTGCACCGGGCATGGAAAAAACCCCGCTTCTCCCAAAAGCTGTACCACTTCTCTTCCACTTCCGCTGGGTTGTAAACCTTGGGAATTTCTTCCATATCTTCCTTTCTCCCTCTTCCCTCCAAAAGATTAGTAGGTGGCAGGTATCAGGCAGAATTATTCCTATTCTGCCCGCTACTCACTACCTACTCGCTATGAATTCGTTCA
>JACVIX010000064.1 GCA_015711725.1 Candidatus Geothermincola primus
CAACCTAGCCATATTGGATAGATGTCCCGGAGGCGCCAGGCAAACCGCCTCTTCCCAGCGGTATATCTCAGTGAAACGGGGTTCACGCTGCAGGGAGGGGAGTAGCGTCCACAAGTCCCGTTTCACGAGGTCCACCACTTCATCATGGGGAAGACGATTGAGTTCCCGGGCATATTTTCCGTAGGTGAAGCAGTGGAGCAGTCCCGCTTTTGTGGGAGTGTAATAGGGTGATTTCACCGAATTGTCGGTTACCCCCGCCACGCTTAAACCGAAGCGGCGGGGGGCGGCCACCGCCCACCAGTCGGAGGGAAGAGCCGGGCCGTAAAGACCCAGCATCACGTGGCAACAGGCGCTATAGGAGGTCTTCTCCAGGGGCAACCTCAACTCATCCGGGAGCTGGGGCATCAGCTTAAGCGCTTTAGTGGCGGTGGTGGCGCAGATAACCCTGGTGGCAGGGATAAAATCCCCTCCTGTCTCCACCCCCCTCACCTTCCCGTTCTCAACGACAATGCGGGAGGCGGGTGAACTCAGTCTGATCTTTTCCTTGTTTTCCTGTTGGAGCTTCTGGGTGAGGGTTCCCATACCCCATTTCAAGGTCCACAGCCCGAAAAAGCAATACCAAAGCAGGGCGAGACCGTAGCCGGCGCCGATATCCTCCGGCTCACCCAGGGTGAGGCAGGAAGCCATGGGCTGAAACAGTTCCTCCAGTATATCTTGGGCGGATTTAGACCGGGCGAATTCCGCAAGCGATACCCCGTCTATATCCAGGACCCTCTCGTAATCTATGAAGTCCCAATCACGCTTGCGCCTCAGCAGCAGGGGGAGGATCTTTCCCATCTGCGTCGCCGCGCGGGGGCTCAAGCCCCTGAACCGTACCAAATCACGGCGGTTCTTCCACAGAATCCTGGGATCCAGCGAGGCGATGAGGGGATAAGTCTTTCCATCTCTCCACATGCCCACCCTGAAAGGGAAGGGAACCACCTGGTCGCCTATGCCCAGCTGGTCGCAGAGTTGGAAGGAGCTCCGGTAGAATTTAAAGAAGAATTGGGCGCCCAGATCGAGAATATATCCGTCTTTCGTCGCCCCGATGACGCGTCCCCCTGCCTGGTCCTTCTCTTCCAGGATCAGATAATCCGCTCCCGCCTGTTTGAGGGTGAAGCCGGCGGCCAAACCCGCGGCCCCCCCGCCAACGATCACCACATCCATCGAAAAACTCCTTTTCCCGCTCCCCTCCTGGAATGAGATTATAACATACCCAACTCTGGAAGGTGATCCAGGAGCGCCAAAGGTCACGTATAGGTTGTTCCCATCATTCGAGCTTAATTATGCCCTCGGCACGATGGCGGAGATGAGCCGAAATGCGCGAGTGGCGACCTGTGGCTACCGGCGAGATCGTTTCATACGACCAAGGGGGCAAAAGTCGCGGTTTATTCTTTTTTTTCTCCCATCTCCTCGCTGTCGCACCGGCAGCGCGGGGAGATTCAGGTGGACACTCCTATTCGCGGAAAGATATACCTGGCGAGGACAAACCAGGCTATAATAATTATTACAGGTAGTAAATATTCCCAGATACTCATCTTCCTCTTCTCCAACCACGGCCCCACCGGGGTCTTTACCAGGGTTTTCAACCTGACCTGGTGGGACCGGTATCCGAGCAACCGCCGAAATTCCTCAAGCCTCCACCGCCCAACCCAATTATGGATATAAGTTTACGCAACCTGGTGGAACCACACCGAGGACAATGGTTTTCCTCTTCCATCTCCTCCTCCAGCTTGCGGTAGAACTTATCGAATTTTTCCCCGCAATCCTCGCAGCGGTACTCAAATATGGGCATCTTCTCCTCCCACCAGGTTTTTCCTGAGGTTATACACTAGGCATTAAAAATAATTTTTTCCACACCTTTTGTAAATGACTTAGGTCACATTCAATCGATTTCGTTTATTTTTACAGAATATAAATATCGTGTCATAAGAAACGTAAGCCCTCGCATGAACTCCGCATTGCCTTGGGGAATCCAGTAAACGGCCGCTCCGGCTTGGGATTTTCATCGACCACCGCCCATTTTCTCCGATTGCCATAACTATTGCTCCCCACGCGAAAACTGGGATCAAGCGAATCCCTTTTCTTGTCCCTGGCCGTTATGCCTCGCTGAATTTCTCCTGCCCGGGAAGGGATGGGGGGAAACTGTATATGGCGTTTCCCCCTCATTCATCGGCACCCGATTCTTTCGCCAGATATGAGAGTATCTCCCTTCTTATCTCCACGAACTGGGTAGCGGTTCGGTCTCGAGGATACTCAAGGGGAACCGGATAGATGTGGCGCACGCTGCAGGGCCGGGAGGTGAGCGCCACCACCCTTTCTCCCAGGAAAACTGCCTCATCCACGTTGTGGGTAACGAACAATACGGTGATTCCCGTGCGCAGCCATAGATCCACCAAAAATTCCTGCATGGCATTGCGGGTTTGGGCGTCAAGTGAACCGAACGGCTCGTCCATCAATAGCAGGTGGGGCTGGACCACCAAGGTTCGAGCTATAGCCACCCGCTGTTTCATGCCCCCGGAAATCTCTCGGGGATAACGCTTTTCGAACCCTCTGAGCCCCACCAGCTCAAGGTAATACTCCGCCCTGGCTTTCCTTTCCCCCGCGGTTAAATCTCCCCGCACCTCCAAGCCAAAGGTGACATTGCCTAAAATGGTCCTCCAGGGGAAGAGGGCGAACTCCTGAAAAACCAAGCCCACCCGAGCTCCCGGTCCTTCGATCTCGACGCCTTCCAGCAACACCCTCCCCGAAGAAGCGGTCTCCAATCCGGCGACGATTCTGAGCAGGGTGGTCTTTCCGCAACCGCTGGGTCCCACCACGCAAGTAAAGCTGCCCTTTTCCAAATCAAGGGATACGCCAGCCAGCACCTCCACGGGGGGTAATCCCCTAGTCGCAGCAAACACCTTTTTCAATTCCTTCAGCATTAGTAGAGGCGGCATCTTCCCCCCTTATCTCCAGCGCAGCAATGCCCTCTCTGCCCTGCGCATCAAGAAATCTAAAAAGAAACCGATGAGCCCTATTACCACCATGGCGGCAACCGAGTAATCCAACTTCCAGGTGGATTTGGAGATATCGATGATGAGCCCCAGTCCTCGACCGCCTACCCCCACCATCTCCGCGGCGATCAGGCTCATCCAAGCCACCCCCAGACCCACCCGAAGGCCAGTTATGATTTGAGGAAGGGCGGAAGGGATTACCACCTTCCAGAGTATTTGACGGCTGTTGGCTCCCAGGGTCGCCGCGGCCTCGCATAAAACCCGATCCACCGCCTCGACTCCTGAAACCGTGTTGATTATCATGGGGAATACCGCCCCTAAGAAGACGATAAAGATGGCGGGGGCGTTGCCTATCTTGAACCAAAGTATAGCCAACACCACCCAGGCGAAGGGGGGAACGGGACGGATCATCTCCACCAAGGGGTGAAGGGAATGATAAACCAAGGGATACCATCCCATGAGCAACCCAAGTCCCACGCCCACCAGCAAGGCGATGAAAAAACCGCCGATTACCCTGAAGAGAGAGGCGCCTAGATGAGACCACAAGGTGGCATGGAGATAGGGATCGGGTTTCGTAGCCAGGCTCCACAATGCCCCTAGGACCTGCCAGGGAGAAGGGGTGGCGCCCAGGGCCCCACTGGAACAGAGCAACTGCCAGATGGCGATAAAAGTAAGAGGGGTGATTAAGCGCAGGGCCAGGGACCAGGAGGCGGAGAGGGCTTGATCGCGCTTCCACGGGTAGTCAAGCCCGCGCGGACGTCCACGCTCATTCGCGCTTAAAGGTAGCCGCTCCATGATCACATCCTTGTCGTGAAATTTATCTATCGCTGCCCACTTTCTTTCCCCATCGTTCGGAGAAGCCGATTTCCAATCTGATATTTACATATCGTAACATATTATTATCGGCATTATTTATCGGTATTATTCTCTCTCAGCGAACTGCCTTAACCTATCTAATGAAATCGTCGAGGAAAGCCTCTATATCCACGATCTTGGCCAACCCTTGATCGGTCAAGAACTGGGCGTACTCTCGCAACCCGCCTACGCCTATTTCGGCTTTATAGGTGATGTGAGACAATGCCATATCCACCACGTCAACCTTCAATCCGGTGAACTCCGCCGCTAGGGAGAGCGCCTCCTCGGAATGGTCCTGGAGAAAGGCGGTGGCTCTCTGGTGCGCCCTCACCAGGGCGTCCACCGCGTCGGGATGCTCCCGCAGGAATTCCTCCCCCGCCACCACTAGGCAGCAGGGATGGTCCTCCCAGATATCCGAGGAGAGCGAAACAATCCGTCCCCAGCCCTGAGTCACCATTTGAGAGACAAAAGGCTCCCAGACCAGGCAGGCGTCCACGCTGGAGGTGGAGAGGGCAGCGAGCATCTGGGGAGGGGCCATGTAAACTTCTTGAATATCATGGACGGTGAGGTTCTCCTCGCTCAAAGCTTTGCGTAACAGAAAATCTTGCACCGTTCCCACATTGGGCACCGCCACTTTTTTTCCTTTGAGATCGGAGACGCTCCGCGCTCCGCTCGCCGGACTCGCCACCAAAGCGGAGCCGTTCAGGTTGGCTTGGGCAACCGCCACCACATTAGCCTTGCCATTGGCCACCGCCAGAATGGCCGGCGCCGCTCCCACATAACCTATATCCAGAGCTCCCGCTTGGAAGGCTCCCATCTCCTCGGGGCCGGAGTTGTACACCCCCGCCACCTCCACCTCCAATCCCTCCTCTTGGAAGTAACCCTTCTGCTGAGCCACGTAAAAAGCTAGCTGGTGGAGGTCGTTGTTCAGGTAGCCAAGACGTATCCTCTTCCTTTCAACCGAAATTTCCTTCCCGCAACCCCACCCGACCGAGATCAGCAACGCGGTGGACAAAAGCAGGGCCATGCAGGGCACAATCAGCTTTATCTTGCTCGCGCTATACATCCTCATGTAAGAACCAACCTCCTTTTTTTCCATCCGCTTTCGCTTCAATGGTTCATCATTTCCGATCCCCGGACTAGCTCCAGAAAGAGCACAGCGTGCTCCCGCAGATGACGGAAGAGCCCTTCCGCTTCCTTCAAGGTATCCCTCCCCTCCTCTATGCCCCGCCTCAGCTCCCGTATGCGCGAGCTGGTGGAGGCGGTCATCTCCGCCAGCTCCTCTAGCCGTTCCCCCGCTGTCCCGTTTTCCACTCCCCTCTCCAGCCCGGGCAGCCTTTGCCAGAGGAACTCCACGAAATAGATTACCTTCTCCGGTTCCCATACCTTGGTGCCCAACTCCCAAAGGACCGAGGCGTTTTCCATGCCTCGCGCGGCGACGCGGGCGTTGGAGAGCTCTCTTTTGATATCCCGAAGCCTCTCCCGGGCTGGGCCTCTCAAAGGGCGAGCTCTTCCATCACCCCCTCGGGGCCTCTTATCTGATTTTAACAAATCGTAAATATTTTCTTCTCGCAGGATTATCTCCAACAGCCGGAAACCCTGCGGAAAATAAGGGCACTCGAAGTGGGGTCCGAATATATACACTTTTCCTCCAGAATACCATGCACGAATGCCCGCCGCTCCCCCGACGAGGATATCCCGAATAAGGGCTTCCTCCACCATGGCGACGCATCCTTTTTCCAGCCCCAAGTAGCGGGCGAGCACCTGGCTCTGCCCCCGGGGCACGATCACCGGGCCTCCGTAAAGCGCCACGGCACACTCTCCCAGACCCCTGAAGGGAGATGGTCCCTCCATGCCCACCCGCACCGGACCGTAAGCCAGATGGTATACGAACCCCTCCCCGTATCTCACCTTATATTTATGGGGCAAGCTCAAAGGAGGAGGGGGAGAAGGGTGGTAGTTGGCAAAGCCCGCCTCGATTAGGTCGAAGGGACGATAGGGCTCCAGGTCCACCTCCCTCATCACCAAGTAAGCGCCCGCGCAGGAACCGAAGTAAACCCCCCCTGAGCGCAGAAACGCCTTTAGAGATTCTGCCCCCTCCTCTCCCAGTTCCCGGGCGATACCCTCTACATCGCCCCCGCCGATGAGAAGCGCCAGGATATCCTTTATCCGGCCCTTCTTTATATCCTCCCCGTTGAGAAAGCGGTAACTGTTTATATTAAGCTTCTCCATCACGGAGACGAACCAAGTCCAGGAATGTGAAGCGCCTTCCCCGGCGTAGATACCGATCAAAGTCCTCCACCAACCTCGTCGCCACCTCGCAGCGCGGCATATCCTCGCTTCTACTTATATGAAACTTACACTTTGTTTTTCTTATATATTAACATTTCATTTGCGAGGCTTACGCAACCTTTATCCAGTCAGGATATCGCCAAATCGGGCGAGGATAGTCTTTTTAAGCGCATGGACGAAGAGGCGGCGGGCGACGGCTTCAAATATGAGATTATAAAGTGAATCTTTCTATCCCCGAGAGGGTTTACTGTGCTTGATACCCCTTCCTCGCTCTGGGAGCATTTCCCGGTTCCCCACAATCCTGGGTGACGCCAAACGAAAGGGGTTCCCTTGCACGCTCTCCCCTTATGATCAACCGTTAACCAGCGCGCCAGCTCAACACTTCTTTACAGACACCTATCAGATGGTCGGGGGGGACTTCCAACTCCGCCCCTTCCCGCAGCAGCTGGGAGAGAGTGGAGGGATGAAAAGCGGGGGAAAGGGAGACAAGCAAAGGGCAGATGCCCAATGTATAAGCCATAGCCTGAGCCTCAACCCAGTCGCCTTCCTTGGCGCCTAGCAACCGCGGTGGACACCAGTCACTAAAAGGTGAGGGAGGCGCCTCCTCGGGCCAACCCGCCGGCTCCGCGGAGATTAACTGTTCATCCCCGGCGTCCGGGCCTAAAGCGGCGGCGCCATCAGGAAATGCACCTAGGCGAGCTGCGCGTCGCAGCAACGCCGCCCCTTCCCTTATGTCTATCCCTTTCTCTTCCATAATATGAAGGGATAGGGCGTCGGTGAGGAGCACCCCTGGCTCCTCCACCCCCGCCAATCCCATTTGGCCGGGGTCCTCGTCGATCTTCAAGAAGGTATTGCAGTCGTATGGGCAGGCGAAACAGGCGCGCCGCCGGTGGATAAGGGAGGCGCTGTAATGGAAACTTTCCCCTTTATAGAGTGAAAGGATCCCATCCAGCCCATGGACGTCCGGAGGCAGGGAATCCCTCACTTGGTCCTGCAATCGCAGACAAGTGGAGATGTAGGACTGGGGATCGGCTACGTCCAGCATTCCCAGACCCCTGCAACAGACCGCGCGCAATCCACAGGAGGATAAATATCTTCCCAGTCCCTCGCGATCCGCGCTGGACCAATATCCCAGGTTCAACGCGGGGCCTTTGCCGTTCAACAAAACCTGTACTAGATCCTCGCCCAACTCCCTGCGTAAGCTGTCCGTGGCTTCCCAGGTATCCTTAGACAGGCCAGGAAAGGTTATAAGATCGGCGATCCCGTCATGCAGCCACAAGTAAAGGGGCTCGGGGGAAACCCCTCCTAAGAGCACGAAGTCAAACCCAGAGAGCTTAAATTCCATACCAAAGAAGAGATTCAAAGGGATATGGGATATCTTATCCGCTCTCTTCCATGTGGCTACCGCCAGGCAGGCTCCCGGCACCGGAGTGGCGGTAAATGGCCCCGATCCGATAGCGACATTCATCTCCGGATAGCGGTCGAGTAGTTCTAGATTTGCCCGGGCACCCCCCAAACAATTAGAAATCACCTCCTCCGGCAGGAAATCCTCTTCCGCCTTCTGTTCCGTGAGGTTTACCACCAGGATATTGCCATTATATAGAAACTCCATCACGCCCCTCCTTCCCTCTTCAAGGCACCGGTGGGGCAGAAGGAGACGCACCAGGGGACCTCCCGATCAGGACAGCCATCGCAGGCTTCCCGGATGAGTATGGGTTTGGCGGAGGCGCCCCCTCCTCCCCTGCTCTGGAGCTCCCCGATGGTGGCTTCCAGAACCCCTTCCGGTCTGCCCAGAACCAGACTCTCCTCCAGCTTCAGGATGACGCCGAAATAATTTTTCTTCTCCTCCGCCCGGAAGAGCATGACGGATGAGGAGAGCAGGCTAAATGCCTCATCCCGATAATAACTACAAGCCATCTCGCATAGCCCGCAGAGGGTGCAGAGCAGGGGATCAATGCTCAAAGACATCTTTTATCCCTCCAATTCCATGGAAGAAAAACCCGTCAAGCCCGATTAAAAATTATCCTGGTCTCTCCTAACCGCTAGTCGCAAGCTTGTAACTTCCCGATTTATACCAGTTTATAATTTTAAATTGGCGGTGTCCATAAAAAGCGGGGGATTACAATCACGCAAACCCTGATAAGAACTAAGTTATTCATCCCCCACCTAAACGTCGCTTCTCCGGATCCACGCGCCCCTACGCCCCTTGTTCATATAACTCAGCTACCTAGGGATAACACACGAGATATAACTTCAAAGGGACTGACGGGAACGTGCTTTTCCAGCCTTTTCATATTTACAAGTAATCGGGGAGAGAGGCTCTATCCCAGGCGATCGGGAGATAAAATTGATTTTTTTCCAACTACATATTAGGATTATATTGCTTGCGGGAGGAACACAGAAACGCAATGAGGATGACCGGCCGAAAAAAATAACAGGGAGTAGATTTAGGAGGTGTTGCCATGTCCTTGGAAGACAAATGTATCATTACCGCTGCCCTGGCGGGAGCCGCGACCATGAAGAACCAGAATCCCGCGGTTCCCTATACCGTGGAGGAATTCGTGGAGGAGGCCTACAAATGCTATAACGCGGGCGCCGCCATCGTGCACATTCATGCCCGTGATCCCGAGACCGGGTTCCCCACCTCCAGCATCGACATCTTAAGAGAGATCGTAAAAGGAATAACGGAAAAGTGCCCTATAATCATCAATCTCTCCACCGCCATCGGCATCGGGGCCACTCCCGAGGAGCGCATCAACGTGGTAAAGCAGCTGAAGCCGGAGATGGCTTCGCTCAACACCAACTCTATGAACTTCGCCCTGGGGGATTGGAAAAACCACGTGATCCTGGGAGAGACGGTCTTCACCAATACCTTCCAAATGCTCGTGGACTATGCCAAGACCATGAAGGAATGTGGCACCAGGCCTGAGCTTGAAGTTTACGATGTGGGGGGCATCTACAACACCCTTTTCGTGAGGGAACAGGGTATCTTCGTGGAACCCCTGCATTACCAATTCGTCTGGGGCGTGCTGGGCGGATGTTGGTTCAACCTCACCAACTTCAAGCTCTTTATGGACCTTATCCCCCCCGACGCCACCTGGTCAACCTGTGGGGTGGGTCCCGCCCAGTTCCGGGGAGCCTTCCACGCCGCGGTGGAAGGAGGACATATCCGGGTGGGCCTGGAGGACAATATCACCGTGAAGAAAGGAGTGCTGGCTAAAGGCTCTTACGAGCAGGTGGAAAAAGTGGTAAAAATCGTTGAACTGGCGGACCGGGAGCCAGCCACGCCCGACGAGGCGCGCCAGATCCTAAAACTCAAGGGAGGACCAGAGATTTAGGGCCTCCAAAGAAAGCGGTTATAAAAAGAGGGCGGTTGTGCCGCCCTCTTCCTTGTTTTAGGCGAATTCGACAACTGGCGTTTAAAAGATCGGTTTCCCCCATAAAGACCTCCCGAGGCTTCCCCAGCCTATCCGCCAAGCCGCTTTTTTCATGCGTCCCCTCGGTGTAAAGCAAAGGGAAGAATCGGTCTGAGAGCGGCTCCTCAAAAGCGATCAGCGCACCCCGTAATCTACGCCGGTGATGGTGGAAGCGCATAGGATGCCGCTGGAACAAGCGCAATCCATGGCCACACCGTAACCCCGCGCGGTGTCACCCGCGAAGTATAACCCCTCCACTCCGGGGGCTTTCACCTCCGGCTTGAGGCTTCCCGCCTGGCTCACGCTCTTGGCCACCCCTTCCAGTTTGGTGCATACGGGATAAAGCTCCCACTCGATGGAGTCCTTGAAACCGGGGTATACCGATTCCAGGAAATGAGGAATTGCCCTCACTACTTTCATCACCAACTCCCGATCTTTTGACTCCCTCTCGTTTAAGGGCAGATAGGCGGTGAAGAGGTGTTTGCCCTCTGGCGCGCAGGAAGGTTCAATGAAGGACTGGATATTCCAAGCCATGTAGACGTCCCAGTCGAAACCCTCCTCCCGGGCCACCACCCGAGGGGTTTTTATCAGGCGCCTGGCATGGTCCTCCGGAACCACCAACTCTTTCAGGCCAAAGTAAGGAGCAACGCTCCCGTATCCGTAAAGGCTTTTCACCCTTTCCACGAAATCTTGGGGAAACGCCTTTTCCTCCACGTAACGGAAGAGCTCCTGGATGGGGATGTTGAAGACCACCACCTCGCTCCGCAAGGTTACCTCTCCCTCCTCGGTCTCCACTGTGAGGTCCTTCACGCGGGAGCCATCCAGGTTTATCCGTTTGAGCTTGGTATCGAGCGCCAGCTCCCCACCAAAATCACGGATTCGCCCAGCCACCGCTTGGGACCACTCCATTACCCCATTTACGGTGAATCCGCCGACATAGCACTCCCCTTTTCTCACCAGGATGGGGAGAATCACCTGAGAGGAATAGCGCAGCATGTCCCCCACGGAGATTTCGTGAGGGTTGTTGATGGTGGTCATCAGGGTACCCATGCAATGCCAGTATTCGTAGAGCATCTCGCTCTGCGCGAAGCCGATCTTTTCCAGATGATCATGTAGAGAGATCTTATCCAGCTCATGGTAATCCTCTTCCTTTAAATCGGTGAGGCCGGAGAAGAAATCCAAATACTTAAGATTGAGGCGTTTCAACTCCTGGTAAAGCTTGTCATCCAACCTCACAGAATGCATGGGTGGCTCCTGGAAAAACTGACCATTGATCCAGGACCCGGTGAGAAAGGGCTTGATGGCCACCGGATGCTGGCCATAACCTCCGATTAACTCGATTAGGGTGGCGAAGTAACCTTCGCCCGCGCAGCTCACCCCGTGATAGCCCAGATCCAGGATGTAACCATCAAGCGCGCGGGATTGAACGATCTCTTCCAGGCTGGGTGAGGCGTGCGCCAGGTAACAGTACTCCTCAGCAAGCAATTTCCGATACCAATCCGCGCCCTTGTCGGATACCTCCTCGCCGCGCAGCGATAACGCTCGTCCGCCCACTCGGTCCATCTTCTCCAATACCAGGGTTTTTCTACCCTCCTTGGCCAGCAGTGCGGCGGCCGATAGGCCGCCGATGCCCGCTCCCACCACTATCACGTCCCATTCCTGATCCATCTTAACCTCCCTGTTCCTGCATAATCTCCTCTATCGCTTTTTGTTAGTTAACGAGCGCTCCTTCACGAACGCCTCGCTCTCCTTCGTTTGTAATTATTTTAATCGATCTAGGCACAGTAAACAGGAGTTCCTTAAATCATAAAACCCCTTTCGGAATAGCGCGTTATTTTCCCATTCCTAGACATCCGCCCGCCTACGGCGGGCAAGACTCCTCTTAAGGAGATTGAAAGGCGCTTCGCTCCCGATAGCCTCAACTATTGAAGGATATTGGGTGGCACCGGCTGGAGCAGGGCTTGCCTTACCCCGTCCAGCAGATAAATATCCATCTTGCTGTTGATCACGTGCTCCACCACACCTTCCCCGATGCCCCACTGAACCAGGCCGCTGGGAAGATCTCCCCAGAAATATCTCGACACCCCCATGAAGATGCCTATGTCGTCTCGGATGACTATTTTAGACAAAATTCCCGCGGGATTTTCCTTAAAATCCTGCCCCTCGCAGGTTATAACCAGAAAGGAATTGCTTCCCGCCGCCTTTATCACCGGTTGGGACCAAGCTCCGGGGGTGCAGAAAATCACGTCCGCCTTGGCTTTGAGGAGCTCCCCCAGGAAAGCCTGCGCTTGGGCGGTGTCACCCATCTTTCCCACTATCTTTCCCGAGATAACGCACGCTGGGTTGACCGCATGAACCCCTCGATCGAAACCCACCCGGTAAGCCATTTCTTCCGGATCCTCCGCGCACCCCAGGTAACCAACCACGTTCACCGGGTTGAGCGCGGGATGGGTCCGCTCCACGGTCATCTTCCCGGCGAGCACACCAGCCCGGTAGGCACCCTCCTCCACTTTATAACGAATCTGGGTCAATCCCTCTCTTGCCAGCCTTTGATTTTTTACATCTTGTAAATTCAGCCCTACGCTGATAAGGGGGACATCCTGAAAATAATTGTTGTCCCCCGGTGGTATGCTCACCTTGCCCCTTCCCTGGAGAACCACCAAGTCCCTGCCCTCGCTTTCCATTCTGGACAGGTCATCAACCAGTTTCCCAGGCCTCGCCTCTATCCTCTCCGCGGAAATTCCCAGTTCCGCGTATAACTGGGTCAAGCCGCGCTGGACAAGATCGGTACTTTCGGTAGAACCCTCGGGTGAATTTAATGTTATTATTCCCACCCGCCTGTTCTGAACCGGGCTCGCGCATCCCAAGGGAATCAAGAGGAGAAAAACCACCCCACACGCCCACGCCAGCCTTGCCGATTTTCTACGCAAATCTACCCTCACTTTTGCCGCGCGGAACAAATCATTCAAGAACGGGGGACCGATACCGCCCCGACATTTAGCCCAACACTACCAGCGCGTCCACCGCCACCGGCTTCTCCCCGGAGATGATAACCGGGTTGATATCTATCTCTTTTACCTGATCGTACTTCATACCTATATCTCCCACCGCGATGAGTTCCTGAGCCAGCAGGTCCTTATCCACGGCGGGCTTGCCTCTGAAGGGTCCCAATAAATCCTTGGCCCTGATCTCCTCCATCATTTGAAGGGCATCGTATTTCTCGATAGGAGCCACGCGGAAGGAAGTGTCCTTGAGTACCTCGGTGAAGATGCCGCCTAGGCCAAACATGACGCAGGGCCCGAACTGAGGGTCACGAACCAAGCCGATGACGAACTCCCTCTCCCCTTCCACCATCTCTTGGATTAGCATCCCATCATAAGGCTCATCCCCCAGATTCTTCTCCACCTCCAGAAAGGCTTTCTCCAATGCTTCCGGGGTCTCCAGTTTTACTTTTACCAGGTTTCTCTCGGTCTTGTGGGTTATCCCCGCGCCGCAAGCCTTGAGAACCACGGGATATCCGACGCGCTCCGCCGCCTCAAGCGCCTCCCCCACGTTTTTCACTAGTTCTTCCCGGGTGACCAAAATACCGTGCTCGGCAAGAAATTTCTTAGCCTCATATTCAGAAAGAGAATTCTGCCCTCTGCTGATCGCGTCATCGATGATTCCCATGTTCTCCTCCCTTTTCCGTGATTTAAACGGCATATGGTTAAATTTCAAGGCAAATAATATATTAAACCTGGCGCTTAAGGCAAGATTGCGTTCCCTTAAGCAAACGTTACCAGGTGAAGAAGAGGGGTTATGGCCGGCCAAAGTAATACCATTTTCGCCGCCGGCGAGGGAACCATCCGAAGCTCCTTTTAAAAATTTCGGAGCCCTCACCCCACGAGACGATTATGTGGCGGATGCCATTGCCGCCAGCCCTCCCTGCCCCATCCCCGAGATGACATAGCTTGAGGTATAGAGAAACGGGGTCTCGGTCGCCACGCCCTGCCTACCTCTGCACGCTCCGGGTCTCGCTCAACGAGGGTACAACCCATTTATCAAGCCGCCCTCCTCCTTGGTCGCCCGAACACACCCTCGCCCCTTACCACCATTTCGGAATTCCTTTAAATACTCGATCACCAGGTTCGTGTATAATATAGGTTAAATGGGATAACCGAATGTTAATCCAAGATAAGCGTGGGAGATCGGGATAAGGTCCCTGCCATTAGCGGTGAAGGGGGTAAGTACTGTGATCAGTGAGATAAGGGTGACCAAGGACCCAGAGAGCTTCCAGAACGACATCGAGAGATTTTTCAATCAATTTTCCCAGTGGAAACGCCCTTCGGTCTTCTTCGAGAAAGCCTGGAAGCCTTACTGCGATATCTACGAATCGGATAAATATCTCCACGTCATCGTGGAGATATCCGGCGTCGCGGAAGACGAAGTGGAAGCGATTCTCGACGGAAGGCATTTGGTCATCAGGGGCAATCGTCCCAATGTGCATCCCAAGGAGACCAGATATACCCACCAAGTGGAGATAAACTTCGGTAAGTTCGAGAGGATTCTAGAACTGCCTTACGAGGTGGATCCGGAAGAAACCAGCGCCACTTACCGCAACGGATTCCTCTACGTGACACTGCGCAAAGCGGAACCGGAAGTAATACGGGGCATACATATTATCTAGGCGCTGGCTGGTTTTTCACGGTTTGTCACGGATATAAATTTTTCAAAATGTAAAATTGCAAGGAGGTACCAGGATGTCTAATAACGGAGGCCCAAACGTGCCTGGCCTGGGAATGGAGCCTTACATCCCACCGGAGCTTCCCGTATTGCCGCTGCGGGACACGGTGATCTATCCCCACATCATCGTCCCCTTGCTGATCATCAGGGAGGACCTCATCCGCATGATTGACGACGTTCTCACCACCAATCGCATGGTGGCGGCGGTAGCCAGCAAGGGCGATGTGGAGGAACCCGGACCGGATGACCTCTACCAGATAGGCACGGCGGCGGCTATCATCCGCATGTTGAAGATACCCGACGGCACCATGCAGCTCTTCGTCCAGGGGGTGCAACGCATCCGCATTAAAGAATACGTTCAAAGGGAACCCTACGCGAAAGCAAGGGTAGAGCCCATCAAGGAGATCATCGAGGGCACCGTGGAAATGGAGGCGCTCGCCCGCAATGTGCTCTCTCAATTCAAGAATATGGTATCCCTGGCTCCCTATCTGCCCAACGAGATCGTCATCGCCGCCATGAACATCAATGAGCCCAATAATCTAGCCGACTTCATCGCCGCCAACATCAACATCTCCATGGAGGAAAAACAACAGCTGCTGGAGGCCATCTCGGTAAAAGAACGCCTGGAGAAGTTGACCGTCTACCTCAACAAGGAGATCGAGATCCTGGAGATCGGTTCCAAGATTCAATCGGAGATTCAGACGGAGATGTCCAAGAGTCAGAGAGAGTACTTCCTGCGGGAACAGATGCGCGCCATCCAAAAAGAGCTGGGCGAGGTCGACGAGAAGACCATGGAGATCAACGAGTTCCGAGAGAAGATCGAAAAGAGCGGGATGCCCGAGGAAGCCAGGAAAGAGGCGGAGCGGGAGCTGGATCGGCTGGCCAAGATGCCGGTGGCTGCCGCGGAGTACACGGTAGCCCGGACCTACCTAGAGTGGCTTACCAGCCTGCCTTGGCAGGTGAGCACCGAGGATAAGCTGGATATTGAAGCGGCAAGAAAGGTGTTGGACGAAGATCATTACGATCTGGATAAGGTGAAGGACCGCATCCTCGAATACCTGGCGGTACGCAAGCTGAAGGAGGATATGAAGGGTCCCATCCTCTGTTTCGTGGGTCCGCCTGGCGTGGGGAAAACCTCTCTGGGGCAATCCATCGCCCGCGCCCTGGGCCGCAAGTTCGTGCGTATCTCCCTGGGAGGAATGCACGACGAGGCGGAGATTCGTGGACACCGCCGCACTTATATAGGGGCTCTGCCTGGAAGAATTATACAGGGCATCCGCAAGGCGGAGTCCAACAACCCGGTCTTCATGTTGGACGAAGTGGACAAGATCGGCATGGACTTCCGGGGGGACCCGGCGGCGGCGCTTTTGGAAGTGCTCGATCCTGAGCAGAACTTTTCCTTCTCCGACCATTACTTGGACGTTCCCTTCGACCTCTCCAAGGTGATGTTCATCACCACCGCCAACACGGTGGTCCCCATACCACCAGCCCTCTTCGACCGCATGGAGGTGCTGGAGCTTCCCGGATACACCGAGGTGGAGAAGCTGAAGATCGCCCAGCAGTTCTTGGTTCCCCGCCAGCTGGAGGCGCATGGCCTGAAGAAGAGCCAACTTTCGTTCTCGGAGGAGGCCCTGCGCGCCATCATCCGTAACTACACCCGGGAGGCGGGGGTGAGAAATCTAGAGCGAGAGATCGCCACCATCTGTAGGAAAGTGGCAAAAGATATCGCCTCGGGAACCAGAAAGAGTAAGAAGGTGCAGGAGCGGGACCTCCATGGTTTTCTGGGGCCCATCAAGTTCCGCTTCGAGGTAGCCGAGGAGGCGGATGAGATCGGGGTGGCCACCGGTTTGGCTTGGACGGAAGCTGGAGGGGACGTGCTCTTCGTGGAGGCACAGGTGGTGCCGGGAGAAGGCAAGCTCATCCTCACCGGAAAGCTAGGAGACGTGATGCAGGAATCCGCCCAAGCCGCGCTCACCTACTGCCGGAGCATATCCAAGGAATACGGCGTGGAATCGGACTTTTTCAAGAAGAACGATATGCACGTGCACGTCCCCGCGGGGGCCATACCCAAGGACGGTCCCAGCGCGGGAATAACCATGACCACCGCTCTGCTCTCGGCGATAACCCGCAAGAAAATCCATAAAGACGTGGGCATGACCGGGGAGATAACCTTGAGGGGTAAGGTGCTCCCCATTGGGGGATTGAAGGAGAAGGTTCTGGCAGCCCATCGCGCGGGGATCAAGACCATCATCATCCCCCAAGATAACGAGAAGGATTTGGAGGAGATACCGGATTTTATCAGAAAAGACCTGAAATTCGTCCCGGTAAAGCATATAAACCAGGTCCTAGAGGTGGCCTTGGTGGACGGCAGGAGACGCGCGGCGGCGTCGCGGGAAAGCGCCTCGGAGGAATCCTCCGCCAAGCTTATTCCCAGGAAAAGGTCTATCAGGAAGACCCAGTTAAAGAGGCCTTCCGCCGGAAAGGCGGCGAAAAATACGGCGACGGGAAAACCCGCTTCCAAAAAAACATCGGGATAGAGGGCGAGCTGGAAATCATCTAAGGGATAAACAACTTACGATCTGCTCGCAGAGCAGAAACAGGGGCGAAAAATAACCTATCCTTATGTTTTCATATTTTGCCATATGATATTAAAGTGAATATAATTTACATTTCGTCATTATTTATGCCCTTTTAACTTAATCCGCCTTCCTCCCTATCGCTTGTCATTTTTCGAGCCGATAAGCTTCTTCGCTGTGTCATTTTGAAAATGCGGTATGAAAAG
>JACVIX010000065.1 GCA_015711725.1 Candidatus Geothermincola primus
ACACAGGGATAATACATTAATATGACATATTGTAAATATTATATATTGCCATAATTATCGCGTATCGCCGAAGTTAAACTCTTTCCTTTACCTCCATCTCAGAAATGACATGACGCTGGAGAGATAAATCTTCGGTTTTTATCGATTAATTTTATTTCCCCTTACTTGCCCACTAATTCTTAAGAGAAGAGACTAAGTCCCAATAGATTACCTGGAGGCAAATCGCGGTTATCCCCTGTTTACTTGCCAACTAATCGATAGGAGAAGAGACTCAGCCATATGAAGTTGAGGTTAAAAAAGAATTACTAGCGCTCGCCGTGTGCTGTAAACCCTTTTTACATATTTATTTCTAATGGTTTTAGGCGTGCCACAACCCGCCCCTAGGATAGACAAGAGAGCGTTGTTTAAAATGAGCCTAGTTTCTTCTGCCGCTCCACCGTGCGATCCAACTTGTCTACGGGAATGGAGGGGTCGTGGAAGCAACTGCCAGGCTTCTCGCTCTCCTTCACCTGGGGATAAATTACCTGCTTCAAGAAGTCCAACGCGGAACGCTCATCCCCGTCTAGGATAATTCTTTCCAGTTCCATCCGCTCTCGTTCCTGGAAGGAGACCGCCCAGGTCTTCGCCATGAAAACCTCCTTTATCAATCACATTTTCTCTGAAAATCTGCCTTTTTTGCAAGTGAGCCTCAGAGGCATCGTTTAACATTTAAATCCGTGAGACTGAGGATATCTTTCTTCAACTCCCTTATCTAGAGGCTGGTCATGGAGACTTGGTCTCGCGCTTACTTCTCTCTCTCCGCCTCTCCCGTCGCCTGGGCCATGATGTTTCGCCAATTTTCCACCATCTCTTTAAAAGCGCGCTTTAGCGTCTCGAACTCCTCCCCCTCCTCCACCTGAATCTTGACGTCCAGGTTTCCTTCTATTACCTCTTCGGCCGCTGCGGAAAGCTCGTCGATGGGCCTGGTGATATTCTTGTAAAGCAGGTAACTGAGGATGAAGAAGGCGGCGATGACGATAGCCAGCAGAGTAACCAGGGTGATCAGGATGAAGAAAGTATCCGTTCTCCTCTTCTCCGCGTTGTAGAACTGATCGATGGTTGCGATCTCCTCATGTATGGGCTTCACGCTTATCAGATAGCCTTTGAGCCCGATCTGGGGGTCTTCCACCCCCCTCACGATCACCAACTGCTCCTCAGAGAACTTTAGCTCGGGTATACCCTCTCGCATCAGGAAGTAGGGAACCCCCTTGTCGATAGCCATGTTCAGAAAAGGGGTGATTTTGTCATTGTAGATAAGCGAGGTGTCGTTGCAGGCGGTGAGGATAGGTTCGCTGGAGCCGGGGATGGAGACGGTTACCAGCATGTGCACGGTTATCCCCAGGAATTTTTTATCTACCATCTCTTGGTATTCCCGGTTGACGAATTCCTGAAGAGGGGTCACCTTCTTTTGGAGGAGGGCATTGATCAGCTCCACCAGGTTGTACTTACTTGCTTCCTCCCTTATCTGGGGCATCAGGCGCTCGCTTAAGTAATCGTATACCGAGTAAGCGCTTTGGGCGCCCTGGTCCAGCAGTTTGTCCTTGCTTTTGTCGATTAGCCGGTCCTGGGAACCGGAGAAGATGAAGAAAGTGCAGATGCAGGAGAGGACGAATATAGCCACCAGAAGCAGGGTAATCTGGAAAAGCACCCGGCTCTTCCGGGGTTTGACTCTCGACCATAGGTTCTTCTCTGACAATTCCATCGACCTCCTTTAACGCTAAACAATGAGTCTCTCTTCCTATAACAAAAATCATAAATAAATAACGGCATTATCCCCAGGCAACTTAAAAGGTAGATAGAGCGGCAATTTATCGGAGGCAAAGGGCGGTATCCTGCGGTAGCCATGGTCTCGTTAGATTAGGAATAAAGCACTAAGCGACGAGTTGTAAATTTGAGGGTACGCTATTCCCACCGCTTTCCGGGCGACGAAAAATAGAAGATGGGATTATGGATTGCTGTACGGGGGTTCAACTCTTTATTTCAGCACGTAATTCCAAGTCATATTATATGAAGAATGGCTTCGCCATATGGAGGTTCAACTCCTTTGAACTGCGAATTGTTAAATGGGCGAATTCTCAAGTGTTGGCGGAAGCGCTCTTCACTTCCCTGGAAGCGGAAGTGGCTATTACCTGTAATTCTCCCCTACGATAAAGTTCCCTGCAGGCATAACGTTGTTTCTTCCCACTGGAGGTCTTGGGCAGGCTTCCCGCTTTTACCAGCATCACCTCGTGGAGGGGAATCCCCATCTCCTGGACGATAGCCCTGCAGACCTCCTTTACCACTTCCTGAGCCTGATCTCCAGGTTGCAGATGGGTCTCGCTCACCAACACCGGGCGTTCCTTTCCCCGCCGATTGGTGACGCCGAAGGCTATCGCATTGCCCTTGCGCACCCCCGGTATCTTTTCCGCGCATCTCTCGATGTCTTCTGGAAAGATGTTCTTACCGCCCACGATGATCATGTCCTTGATCCTACCGGTGATGTAGAGCTCTCCCTCGGAAAGATAGCCTTGATCCCCGGTATGCAGCCACCCGTCCCGGAGCGTTTCGTTGGTCTGAACGGGATCCTTCCAGTAGCCCCGCATCACCGAGGCTCCACGCACGCAGATCTCCCCCAGTTCACGTTCCTGAGCCCAGGACCCATCCGCCCGCTTAATCCTCACCTCCAGCCCTGGGAGGGCGGATCCCAAGGAGATCAGCGGCCGGGAGCCCGGGCAGTGAGGATCCACGGGCAAAGCCTCACCTGTGGAGTGGAGGTGATATTGGGAGACCCAGTCTACTTTGAACTTTCTGCCAGGAGGGGGAAAGGTCACCGCCAGGGTGGCTTCCGCCAGCCCATATACCGGATAAGGCACTTCCGCGGACATCCCGTATCTGGAGGCCGCTTTCACCAGTCTATCCACCACTTCCATGTCGATAGGCTCCGCGCCGTTCAAGGAGAGGCGCAGCGAGCTTAAATCCAGCCCTTGGATGTATTCTTTCTCCAACAGGCGGGCGATCAGCGCGTAGGCAAAATTGGGTCCGCCGGTGATGGTGCAGCGGTAGCGGCTTATCGCTTCCAGCCAAAGCAGGGGCCGGGAGACGAATAGCTGGGGAGGCAGGTAAATGGAAGAGGTTTTCGCCACCAGTGCGGTGAAGAAGAAGCCGATCAAGCCCATATCGTGATAGAGGGGAAGCCAGCTCACCACCCGATCCTCTGGGGTGACTTTGATGGTCTCGATGATGGAAAAGGCGTTGGCCAACATGGAACGGTGGGTGAGGGTAACCCCCCGGGGCTCGCTGGTACTACCCGAGGTATACTGGAGCAGAGCCACATCCTCCGGACAACACGCAGGTTCCTTGGGCGTTTGAGCTCTTTTAGGCAAATCCTCGGCGGCAACCACGAAACATTTCGCTTCAAGATTTCGCGTGAAAGAGAGGAGCTCGCGAGGAACGACGAGCAGACGCGCTCCCGATGCGCTCAACTTTTTTACAGTCTGTTGAATAAAAAAACGGGGATCCACCGCGCGTAACGGAAGGGGCAAGGGAACCGGGACGCCTCCCACGCGCCAGCATCCCAGGAAAGAGAGGAGCACCGAGGGAGTGGTCTGCGCCAGGACAGCCACCCGGTCTCCTGGCTCTATCCCTCTTTCCTCGATCCCCGCTCCGTACTCGTCTATCTCTTTCAGCAGGGCATGGGGAGGCAGATGAACCACCTGATCTTCACCTACAAATACCCGGATGCCCTCCTGGGAGTTGGATATGCCTTCTTTTAAAGCCTGCCAAACGTTCTGGTGTTTAATCAAAGAAATCCCCCCTTTCCTTTTTCTGTTTAATAACACCACTGGGGATAAAAAGTTTCATTTGAAAGTAAAAAATTTTCAGGGGATAGAGTGGCGGATTTTGGTTCGATGATCGGTCAAAAAACTCACTCATGGGTCGAACTCTCGACTGGAGGATGTAGAAGCCAAGATTGAGCTTGAGCCAGAGAGCCACTGATCAACCAAGGAGACGACCTCGATTTCCTTTACAGACGATCTCAAACGGTCGCATGGGAAGAGGAAATGATGGGAAAAGCTTGAGTTTGACTGAGTTCGGTAATCGGAGAAGGCCCTAGTCGCAGGGGATGAGGGGAAATGATGAGAAAAGGCTAATGAGAGACTGTCAAGGTGTTTCCAAGCGGATCCCAAGGGCGTCACTCTCAATGAAGCTTCAGGATTGAGCCATCTCCATTTATGTGGGCGTGCACCTCTTTCCTAGCCTTCTCCCAGATGCTCAACTTTCCCGCTTATATCTTCATCAGCCTCACCTCCCTCGAACCCCAACCACATGCCGCGAGTTATCGCGAATTTCTCGTGAGTCGATTGCTGTACCTGTAATGACTCGAACCCCCACCACATGCCGCGAGTTACCGCGAGGCTATGGAGAGCTTGTCCCCCTCTTGGGAAAACGGTTATAATGCGGATATGGCCGGAGAGATTATGCATTTGGCTCAACTAACCACGCTAGAGGTGGACGACCTGGACCGGGAGAGGACCGTCTTTTTGATGGCATTGAGCCCGCTGGAGGTGCATGGTCCCCATCTTCCTCTGGGCACCGACGTGATGGTGGCGGAGGAGGTGCTCAGGCGAGTTCTGGAGCGGCTGAAAGAATCACATGGAGACTTCGACTTCGTGATCATGCCCACCTGCTACATGGGCAGCGACACCATTCCCGGCTCGGTGGTGGTGGATTCGCGCGCCATCAACCTCAACCTTAAGGCGTTGGGAAATTTCCTCGCGAACAGGGGATTTAAATACCTCATCCTGTTGGACAACCATGGAGGCCCCCGTCATCAGATCGCCGAGGCCAAGGCGGTGAGGTATCTCTATCAAAAGAGAGGATTCTTTCTGGTGGCGCCCTTCCTCTCCTTCTACCGCCGCATGGTGGAGGACGACCCCGCTCTGCTCTCCCGTATAGATTCGGTTCCAGGAGCTTGTGGGGACGTGGATGACTGTCATGGAGGGCTCAACGAGACCTCACTGATGCTTGCCTCCAACCCGGATAAGGTGCGGGAGACGTGGAGGGGGCTGGAAAGAACCGCCATCAAGAAGAACCGCTGGCCGGCGCTGGCGCTGGGAGCCCTTTCCCGGCTGGTGAGACTGACCGGAGCGGAGGAGATGGCGGAGGACATCAAGTATATAGGCACTATGCTTTGCTGGACCACCGAGCGCTTTCCTCCCACCTACATCGGGGAGCCCTGCGCCGCCACCGCCGGGGCGGGACACCGCATGCTAGACGCTTTCAGCGAGGAGGCGGTGGAGAGGTTCGAGGCTTGCCTGGGCGGTGAACCTCCTTTCTTCCGCCCCATAGGATGGAGCCTGCGATTCCTGGAGCTCAGCCGTTGAAACGTGGCGAAAATAGCCTCATAGACTGGAGGCGTGGTTGGACAACCATATTAGTCCTGCTCTCCATCGTCGTCTTTTTGAGCTTGCGACTGAGGAACCTGGGTCATCTGCTCACCTGGGACGAAAGCCAATTCGTGCTGATCAACCGGGCTTACGTGGGGGGAATCGACAACCAGTTTCACTTATTGGTCAATCACCACCCACCTATATATCTGTGGGTCAGTTCCTTTCTCTATAAATATTTACACCTTGAAGCGAAAAGCTACCAGCTGGTTTCGGTGATCTTATCCCTGGGCACCCTATTACTCGTCTATGCCCTGGCGCGTTTCCTCTATGGCGAGAGGGTGGGGGCTCTCTCCTGCTTCATCTACGCGACGCTTCCCGCCGCCACCGTGCTGGATACTTGGATCAAGCAGGACGCCCTGGCTATTTTTTTTCTCGCGCTCACCATTTACTTGTTCGTTAAGGGCCGCTATGGCTGGGGAGGAGTGGCGATAGGGCTAGGAATGCTTTGCAAGGAGATCGCCGTCTTCGCGCTGATGGTGCTGGTAATCTATGCCTTGGTTTGCCGGAGCAAGGATAAGATCAAGGGAACGTTGATAGTGGGAGCGGTGGGATTCCTTATCTCTTTCTGGTGGTATCTCTTCTTCAGCACCAGCAAGGGTACCTTCTGGGGTTTCTTCTGGGGCAGCAGCCTAGAGGCCAAAGTTTGGAAGTTGCCTTGGCATTTCTATCTCCGAGGGCTCCCCACCGATTTGGGATGGCTCATCCTGGTTCTGTGCTTTTACGGTCTAGCGTTATGCATATATCGGGGGATTGAGGGAAGCCGCGCTTTTTTTCTCCCCGCAGTATGGATGCTCTCCATCTATATCTTTCTCTCCTTTTCCTATGGCAAACCCTACTGGATGGTGGGGTCGGCGCTTCCAGCGGCGGCTATCCTCGCCGCCCTAGGTATTGACCAGCTAACCTGGCATATTCGACGGTCAGAGTTGGGAAAGAGGACTTTAATTCCCCTAGCATCCTTGGTGGTGGCGGGGGCGTTGATCTTCTTCTTGATGGTAGGAATATTTACAGAATATAAAAATTATAACATGAAGAGAATGCCTAACTACTGGCTGGGCGCGGAATACGCCAGGGATGACGCCTTATATTTCAGGAAGAATATGATCGAAGGGGAAAGCATCTTCGCCATTTTTAACTCGGTCAATCGTGATGACCCCACTTTCCTCTACTATCTCGGAAGGGTGGATTACGTCTCTCAGCCCTGGGATTTCCTGGAGAAGCCGGATAAAGTCGCCGCTTATGTGAGGGGGTCAGGGATAGACTGGATATATATAGGTAGGGATGCCGCCTACATGGAAACCCTCGAGCGATTTATGAGCCGGATTGGCGATTATCTGAGGGGCACGGTTCGGGAGACGGTGTGGTCTATCATCATCCATGTGGAAGGGTGAGTTCTCGGGAAAGACTGGAGAGAAGAGAAAGGTGGGGCGCGCGTGACCCGCGGTCTTGGTCAGTGGTTAAAATTCCGTTAATTCGGCATTTCACCCGCTGAGCTGCAAGGAAAAACTGAGAGACGGCGAGATCGGTCATGGTGAAATGGTGGAAGCGCGGGGCGCCGGAACCGAAGGGCGACGTTCTTTTCCCAACCTAAAAAGGCGCCATTCAGGTGCCGGGAACACAGGCGCCGGAAATGGATGCATATGTCCATTTAAGGCAAGGACTTAAACCCTCGGCATCTAAACCCCCTTCGTCATCGCCGGTTATTAAAAGTGGCTAACCTATCTCAAGGGAGGGTTCACTCCCACAAAGGCTTTCTTCTTGATGTAAACATGCAGGCATAAACGCGAGTGGCTATACCTATCTCAGAGGAGGGTTCACTCCCACGCTGTGGAGGAAGTCCATAACGTTGGAGAAGAGAATCATCCGTTTGGTCTCATCTGGAAAGTCGAAGAAGTCTAGGTCGTCCCGGAGCTTTTGGTATTCGCCGAAGCCCACCGGATAGTCGGTGCCGTAGATGATGCGCCGGGGGTACTCTCCAAATAGGGCCCAGAAATGTTCCTGGTTGCGCTCCACCTCCTCCACCTCCAGCGAGGAAGCCTGAGGGGGCAGGGACTGGCCGGAACGCTTGAATTCGAGATAGAGCCGCATCACCGAGATGGAGTTGGTCATGTCCATCCAGACCTGGGGGTATCTCTCCAGCAGCTGAAGGGCCAAAGCGAATTGGGGGAAGAGGGAGTGCACCAGCACCATGGGCATGCGAGGGTAGCTTTCCAACACTCGGATGAGGTTGTCTTTCTCTAAATCCATACCGTAGAAGAGATCGAATCCGGTATGAACCAGGAGAGGGCGTCCCCTTCGGTCCAGCACGGAGAAGAGAGGGTCCATGACCGGATCGAAAGCTGGGAAGCGCTGGGCGAAGGGATGGAGTTTCATTCCCACGAAACCGTATTCGTCCAGGCAGCGCAGGGTCTCACTTTCCTTGTCCGGGGTATCGATATGCAGGGAGCCGAAGGCCAGAGCTTCAGGGATTCCTGAACACAGCTCATAGTTGAAGCGGTTTAGGTCATAGGTCTCTTCCTCCCAAAGGGGGAAGACCAGGTTGAAGAAGAGCTCCACCCCTCCCGAGCGGATCCCGTCGAGGATCTCCTCGGGGGTGATATCCTCGCTCACCGGGTAACCGGGGGTGAACTTTTTTACCCAGCGCACCAGACCACGCATCCTCCTGGGAGGGAGGATGTGCACATGGGGGTCGATCCAACGAAACTTGCCGTCCGCGCTAACCTGCTCCTTTTCCATCACAAGAAGCATTATAAACGATTAATCGGGATAATATAAGGAATAAGGGAAAGTAGTGGGTTATGGATAAGGGAAAGCAGTGGTTAACCGAGATAGGTGTTTTAGTCAAAGCGCGAGACTTTGCTGAATAGTGGGGACTTGGCAAGTTGAACACAGGTTAACCGAGATAGGTGTTTTAGTCAAAGCGCGAGACAGGCTGGCGGGATGGTGAGCCTTTCGGGTGGCTGAGCTTCTGAAAGACAGCCGCGCCATAGCTCTACGAGGTTGAAGAGTGGGATGCCCGGAAAGGCGAAAGGCAGAAGGATGGCTTTAGGCGGGGAAGGCATAAGGCTCAACTATATAGAAATAAATAACGATATGATATTCGAATGGAGCGGAATGATGCGAGCGTGCGGTTCATCAAGTGACATCGAGAAAAAAGATGATTCGATCCCAACCTTGGCAGTTTTTGGTTTGGATCAAAGGAGTTGAGATTCTTATGAAGATTAAATTATGCAAGAAATGTGGGGTCCCCTTGAGGGTATCCAGAAGCCAGGTATGGCATGAAAATGGGGTGATCACCGAAAAGCGAAGTCCGGATATGCGCATGATCTTTTATGAGTCGGAGCATCTTGACTACCTCTTCCATCTCTTGGAGGAGATCATCGGCGTTCCCTTGGAGCATATCGTAGTGGAGAGCAAGAGAAGGGACGTTAAGGAGTATACCGAGGGGATGATACCTGGACCCTTGAGAAGGGTGGTGAGATACATAGGTTTTAAGCCCATCGCCGGGATGCTCAGCCGACTGGGTATCGCCTATGGGTTCGGCGACATCAAGTTGGTTGAAAGCAGGAGGCGCTTCGCCGAAGACGATTACTTGGTGATGACGGTCCGCAATCCCCACTCACTCCTTTTCTTCTTAGGGGAGAACCTGGGGGCGTGGGAGGCTATCGATGGCAGGGAGAGCGTCATAGATTATCAGGAAATAGGGGAGAATACTTATCGATGCACGGTGCGCATCGGGCGCCATCCCATGGAGTTGCAGGAGAGGTTGGAGCGCAGGCGCTACCCCTTCAAACCAGGGGACATTCATTACGAGAGATGTTCGCATTGTGGCGTTCCCCTAGAAATAGCTGAATATCGCTGGAACCTGGAGGATGGCGTGATCATCGATCCTCGGAGAAATATGAGAATGGCTCTCTTCAGCCCCACGGGTTTCGAGGCGATACTGGATGATTTGGAAGCGGAGCTGGGAGAGGCGATCCCGGAGGCGGTGATTGAGGCCCAAAGACGCAACGTTAAGGAACATATGCAGGAGTCCATTTATAAGGGTAAGGAGTACCTCGATTTTAAGCGCATGCTCGCCTTGAACGGGTTGGGCTACCTGAGCAGGTTTGAACTCTCCGAAGAGGGCTTGGATGTCACTATCCAAAATTCCTGCATACAACTACTCATGGTGGGTATGGTTCAGGGGATTTACGAATTGGCGAGGGGAGTGGAGAAGAGCAGCTGTGAGTGGGAACTAGTCCCTGACGGCGACCTGAATATCTCCGTGAGGACATAAGCGAGCGATCTCCCTTTCCTCGTATCACGCCGTTGGGGTCCTGTCACCATGCGACTTGGAAGCGACTTTTCCGGGGCATAAATCATGATTACATTATGTAAAATCACGAAAGCCTCCGACTTTGGCTTTGGAAGGCGGGGATCGTCTCGGGTCCTCAGCCCTTGGAAGTGGCATTGTCTCTTCCTTTCAAGGGTAAATTTCCGAAGAGGGATGAAGGCTAGATACTGATTGGTTTTGGCTTTTCTCTGGAATGTTCTCTTTGGGACGATATGATGTGCTCACTGAAGGGTTTTAAATCGCCCCTCTTAAATCCTTTCACGCTCTCCTTTCCCGCCTGAACTTTACCGTTCTTTTCTCACTGCCCAGATTACTTGAAGATCCTGCTCAGGAATTTACGCCCAAGAAATTTGTTTTTGACGCGGCGGGCTATTTTGACGGGGTTTCCGCTGGATAATACCTCCAGGTCCCTGGACGTCCTGGCGAGCTTGTAGAGTAGGGAAGATAAGCTCTTTTTCGCCATTTTACCTCCTGGGAAATGGTTATCAGCGACGTCAAGACGATAGATGTAAAACTCTATCTTCATCCATAATTATAAGGTATTCGTATGGAACAGATGAATATGAACAAGAACTAAGGTGATGCTGGTTTAAGAGCGTTGACGCATCGCTTTTCAGAGGATAACCAGCGGCACAGGCGATACCATCTTAACGCTGGCTTTCGCGCTTCTCTGTAAATCCTTGGTTTGAGCTTTCCGGTCAGGATATAATGTAAGGGTGGGAGTTGGTCGGGTGGTCGCGGGCGTTCTTCCCTGGGGGAGGCGCCTGAGGAAAGTCCGGACTCCACAGGGCAGGGAGCTGGGTAACGCCCAGGCGGGGTGACCCGACGGAAAGTGCCACAGAAAGGGAGACCGCCCGGGGGTGCTTGTCCGATGGAAGGTATCCCCGGGTAAGGGTGAAAAGGTGGGGTAAGAGCCCACCAGCAGTCCGGTGACGGGCTGGCTTGGTAAACCCCTCCCGGAGCAAGGCCAAATAGGAGCCGATGTCGTGGCCCGCGGCGCTTGAGGCTCGGGTAGGCCGCACGAGGCGCGTGGCAACATGCGTCCCAGATGGATGACCACCGCCCCTAAAACAGGGGTACAGAATCCGGCTTATAGACCAACTCCCACTTCTATTCAAACCCTTCCCTTATTAACAACATGTTATTTCGCGATTGCGCACAGTCTCCTGTTTATGGGTTTGGCTCTCTCTTTTATACCCTGTCAACCGTCTATTCTCCCGGCGGCCGCCATAAAGGTTAAATCGCCCTCTACCACACCCTTTAACTCATTTCCTTCGTGGACATGGGCGCGCGATTATTACGCATTCCCGGCTTGGCGGTGATGGCTCTTTTCCTTTCCATGTGGCCATGCTTCTACCTTATCCCTATACGCGCTCGTTCTCCTTGTCTGGAAAAGCGAGTAGCCCTATCCATATGGCCATGCCTTTGCTTTATCATTATCCATGTTTTTCTCATCGAAGGTTTCGGGCCTTACGCTTTACATGCCGTCTTCTGACTCCTCAATTATAATCTATGTATAATATAAATTGGTCGACCATCTGGTCTTTTCCCTATGATTCCGTTGAACGCATGAAGGAGTGATATTGAAGAGCCTTCCTCATTCGCTCAGATACGTTGAATTGGCGGCGCGAGATACCACCATGGGGGAGATCATCCGCTTCCTTTCCGGGAAAGTCTCCGCCGAACAACTTTATCTAGTGGGAGGTTATCTCCGGGATTATCTGCTGGGAGGCCTAACCCGGGACGCCGATTTCGTTTATATGGGCGACCCTGGCGCTCTTGCTAAGGATACGGCTCAAGCCTTAGGGGGAAGCTATTTCACCCTGCGGGGGGATGGGCAGATTCATCGGGTAACGTTGAGGGGAGAAGAGGGATTTTTCACCCTGGACTTTTCCCGGGTTAAAGGGGGGTCCTTGGAAGAGGATCTTTCCCAACGGGATTTCACCATTAACGCGATGGCCTTGGATGTCTGGAAATTTTATCGCTGGGGCGAGACCGCGCTTCCCCGTGATTTAGTGGACAAGCATTACGGCTGGCGGGACTTGAACGAGGGCATTCTCCGAGAATGCCATAAGGAGACTTTCCTCCAGGACCCGGTGAGAATCATGCGAGGTTTTCGCTTCAAGCATCTCCTTGGTCTGGAGATCGAGGAGCGCACCCTCAATCATATGAAGAAATACGCCAACATGGTAGCCCGTTCCCCGGGGGAGAGGATAGCAGTGGAGCTTTTGTTGACCCTCACCTATCCAGGAACCTCCAAAATTTTCATGGACCTCGCCGACGCGGTGCTGCTGCGTTATCTGGCTCCTTCCCTCTCCCCCCTAATGGGTTTGGAACAGAATACGTATCATCATCTGGACGTATGGAGGCATACCCTGCTCACCTTAGATGAGTTGGACAGATTGATAGACGACCCGGCGTCGGTCTACCCGCGACACGCGAGAAAGTTGAAAGAACGGCTCGACGGGACATTGCAGGACCAATTTCCCAGAAGCGCTTTCCTGCGCCTGGCGGCGCTCTTCCATGATGTAGGCAAGTCCCAGACCTTCAGTCGAGACGAGACGGGGAGAATTCACTTTCACGGGCATCAGGGTTTTAGCGAGGAGGAGGTGAGAAGGTTATCCCGGCGCCTCCGTCTCAGCCGGCGTTCCGAGGAATACCTGTCCAGGGTGGTGGGAATGCATATGAACATCGCCTCGGTGCTGGCGGGAGGCGTGACCAGGCGGGCGATTTTGAGGCTAATCAATCGTCTCGGCGAATATACCGCTGACGTTGTCCTGCTCTCCACCGCCGACCGCATGGCTACCCGGGGGGAGGCCGCCACTCCAGAATCCCTGGAAAGGTATATCGAATTCTGCTCTCAGTTGCTGGAAGAACAGGATAACGTCGCTGCTACCCCCCCGCTGCTCAGAGGCAAGGACCTCATGGATAACCTGGGGATGGAGGAGGGACGAGCCATAGGGGAGCTGTTAAGTCAGGTGCGTTTAGCTCAACTGGAGGGAAGGATAGAGAGTCGAAAAGAGGCCCTGGAGCTGGCACGCCGGCTGCTGCGGGATGTTAAAGAAAAAGGAAATTCTGGCTGAGACGTTTGCGAGGAAGAGCGCTTAAGAGAGAAACGAAAGCGGGCGACCTATAATGACAAGAAAGCGGGAGACTTAATTTCGTTGAAGGGCGTTAGACCAACGCGAAACATGACAAGCGTCAAGAACGTAACCATTCAAGCTGTTTGACTAACTCGTGTTTCGATATAAATTTACAATTAGTAAACAATAAAATGCTTGTTGTTTTAGATAGGAGGGGAGTGTAGATGTCCTTCAGCATCGATGGGGTTCTTCTAGGGCATGCCCAGGATCAGGAAGCCATGACCGGCTGCAGCGTCTTGGTCTTTCCCCAGGGAGCGGTGGGGGGAGTTGAAGTTCGAGGAGGCGCCCCGGCAACCAGGGAGACTGACTTGTTGGGATGTATGAACCTGGTGCAGGAAGTCCATGCCATCCTGCTCACCGGAGGAAGCGCTTTCGGTCTGGCGGCGGCGGACGGGGTGATGAGCTACCTAGAGGAGAGAGGTTGGGGTTTCCAAACCGGGGTGGCGTGCGTGCCAATAGTCCCCGCGGCGGCCATCTTCGACTTGTCTATGGGAGACGCTACCCGCAGGCCTGATGCCAAGATGGGATATCAAGCCTGTCTCAACGCCAGCGATGACCTGACCCCCCAGGGGAATCTGGGAGCGGGAACAGGAGCCACGGTGGGAAAGGTTCTGGGAGATGGATACGCCATGAAGAGTGGCTGGGGAAGCTCCTTCTTCTCCACCAAGGCCGGCCTTAGGATAGCCGCTTTTGTGGTGGTGAACGCCTTTGGGGACGTGATCGACGAAGATGGCAGTATAATAGCGGGGGCTCGCCATCCTCAAGGCGGGTTTCTGAACACCCAACTTTTTCTGGAGAATTCCTTGATAAGCGCTCCGGAGCAGGGCAGCATGACCAACACCACCATAGGCGCCATCGTGACTAACGCGAAGCTTAACAAGAGCGAGACGAACTGGGTGGCTCGTATAGGGCATAACGGTTTCGCCCGCTCCCTGGTCCCCAGCCACACCAAAGTAGATGGAGATTCTATATTCGCGGCGGCGACGGGAGAAGTGGAGGCATCGGTGGACCTGGTGGCTATGGTTGGTGCCAGGCTGATGGCGGAGGCGGTGCGTGGCGCGGTCACCCACGCCCAGGGGGTTGGCGGCATACCCGCCGCTTGCGATCTTAGGAATTGAGCGCCATGGGGAAGTCCTTGATACTCTCTTTAAAGACGTCGCCATTGAAAAGACTAAAGTTAGCGCTTTCATTTAACGCCGGCTACGGGAATTCGATGGGAAGCGGGAAGCCAGATTTTACGTAGAGGGTAACGGGGGCAACGCGAAAAAAAGAGTTACTATCCATGATAGCGACGATAGCCACGGCTTTAAACCCTAGATCATGAGGAGTTAAAGGAATATTATCGGAGTGTAAGAATTATAGGGAAGGCGAAGAAAAAATCCTTTTCGTATTTCAGGGCTCTAAGAGAATAAAAAGGGGGATATGATGGACATCTTCGAGGCCATAGAAAAAAGACATAGTGTAAGGAAGTACGACGCTTCCAGAGATGTGACACCGGAGATGGTGGAGAAGCTACTCAAATACGCCTGCTTGGCGCCTAGCGCGGGCAACGTGCAGCCCTGGCGTTTTTTCGTGGTGAGGAATAGGGAGATCAAGGAGGCTCTAGCCAGAGCTGCCTTGGGACAGTATTTTATAGCGGAAGCCCCGGTGGCTATAGTGGTGTGCGCCGACTTGAGCGCCCATGCGGGAGCTTATGGCGGCAGGGGGGTGGAGCTCTATTCCATCCAGGACACAGCCGCCGCCATCGAGAATATTCTACTGGCGGCCACCGCGCTGGGGCTGGGAACTTGCTGGGTGGGGGCTTTCAGCGAGGAGGCGGCAGCGCGAGTCTTACGGCTGGAGAGAAATATTCGTCCCCTGGCTATCATCCCGGTGGGATATCCCTCCAGGGCGGGCACTCAGCCACGCAAGATGACCCATGAGAGACTCACCCGTTATATCGATTAAGGATCTTGGAAGGTAGAGGGGAGACCTCTACAAGGACATTAACCGATTCAGGAGCGTCACCGTGCAAGGCTTGGGTTATCCGGAAATCCTCCGTGGCGATAAGAAGGCGCCAATGCTCTATTATTCATGGGCGTCTAAACATATCTCCAATTTCGCCAGGCGAGCGTGGGAATGGAGGCGAACCCCCACCGCTGGCAATCAAATAACCACGCAAGATTCCCCTCTCAACGCGATCGATCATCTTTGCCGCGGCTTTTGGATGAGAAAAATGCTCACACCGTCTGACTTCATTGAGAAGCTGGGTCGCGAGCCAATTGAGGGCGAAGAACCAGGTTTCCACAGAGGTGATTCTCCAGCGTTCTGCGGGACTTTGCTTTGTGGACACGGGACCGTCCACTTCGCTCTTTGAGGAAGCGAAAATCGATTCCGTTATACTATTATAATATTTCAGTCTTATAATATTTTAGTCTGTTTCGGTTCGTTGAACCGTTCGTGTCGTCGCCATACCTTGTGTTTGGAGGTATCTTTGAGGGATAAAGAAAGGAGAGGCCGGGAGCCGCTGCTGAGCCGAGATTTCCTGCTGGTATGCGGAGGTACTTTTTTCGCCTTCTTCTCCATCTACCTTATTATTCCCATCCTCCCCCAGTTTCTCCAGGAACGTGGATATTCCAACCTTGTCATAGGCTCCATCATGTCCATGATTCTTATCTCCACGCTCTTCAGGCCTTACATGGGCAGATTCAGCGACTGGCGAGGGCGCCGGGTGCTGATGGTCTGGGGGGTTTTGCTGCTCAGTGTCTCCAATTTTCTCTACGCCCCCTTTAACTCCGCGACTCCTCTATTCCTGGTGCGATTTCTCAACGGGTTGGGAATGGCCGCTTTCCATACCGGGGCCTTCGCCCTTGTAGGGGACCTCGCGCCGCCATCTCGCCGTCTGGAGGGAATCGCTCTCTTCTTCATCTCGGTGGACGCCGCCATCGCCAGCGCGCCCCTCATCGGCGAGGCGGTCAAGGACAACTGGGGTTATGCTCCGGTCTACGTGCTGGCCGGAGGGCTTGCTCTGTTCGCCAGCCTAACCTCACTACTAGTGAGCGAGGAGAAAGGAGGGAGAATCAGAGAGTCGCTTCCCGCCTCTTCTAACCAGATAGTTATTAAGACCACCCCCATACAGAGAACCATACTGGTGGTGCTCATGGGTTACACCCTGACCTTTGGCTCCCTCTCTACCTTTATCGTTCTTTCCGCCAAAAAAGCCGGAATGGACCAGGGGGAATTATTCTTTACAGCATTCGCGGTGATGCTTATAAGCTTCCGGTTGGCGGTGGGGAGCAGGGCTGACCGGTGGCCCCGTCGCCAGCTTATACTGATCTCGGGGATAATCACCTTAGTGGGGCTGGCCTTCATCGCCTTTTCGCGTCAGCTTTTCCCGCTGATACTGGGGAGTCTCATCTACGCCCTCGGTTTCGCCTACGTTCCCACTACCCTTTCCGCCCTGCTGCTGGATAACTCACCCGAGGGGAGCTGGGGCATCATGCTAGGCCTTTTCTTCGCCATCTTCGACCTGGGGGTGCTCGCGGGGAGTGTGGTGATGAGCCCCATAGCTGACGCCTCCGGGTACCCAGGCATGTATATGGCCGGGGCGGCTCTTGCCTGCGTATCCCTTATCTATTTCTTCCTGCGCACTCAGCCAGTTCCCTAGTGAAACCTTATCTTGGAAGGGAGCAGAAGCTAGAGTACCGGAATGGTAACCCCTTTGCCTACTGTGAATGTCGCTTAAGTGATTTCTTTATTGATGGTTATCGAACGCTAATGATCTTGTTTGGATCAGGGTTTCTTAGAGACATATTTCATCTTAAATCCGGAGGTAATAATATAGAATCACATATTGTCGTATCGGGATAAATCTCCAGGTTGAAGTTTTCTTATATATCTGCAAATGAGAGTATCCGCGTCGCATTCCACGCCGATAGGTTGTGGCGCTTTCC
>JACVIX010000066.1 GCA_015711725.1 Candidatus Geothermincola primus
ACGTCTTTTAGCGCTTCCGAGCCCACGGGAGCTCACTTGGTGGCGTCTTCCACAACACCCAGTACCGCTTGGGCGGCGGCCAGCCGGGCAATGGGAACCCGGAAGGGCGAGCAGCTTACGTAATCCAGCTTTACCTCCTCGCAGAAGAGGATGCTCTGAGGGTCCCCTCCATGTTCCCCGCAAATGCCCAGTTTTAACCGAGGGTTGGTTTTCCTTCCCCGCTCGCTGGCCATGCGCACCAACTGACCAACTCCCTTCACGTCCAAAGTGGCGAAGGGATTGTTGGGGATGATTCCCTGCTCGATATAGAGGGGTAGGAACTTGGCCTCGGCGTCATCCCGGCTGAAGCCCAAGGTGGTCTGGGTGAGATCGTTGGTGCCGAAGGAGAAGAAGTCGGCCTGCTCGGCGATCTCGTCCGCCACCAGAGCCGCGCGGGGAAGCTCTATCATGGTTCCCACGCTATAAGGAACTTCCACACCCTCTTCCTCCATAACCTTTTGGGCTTCCTCGTCTATCTTGCTTCTCTCCCACTTAAGCTCCGTGGCGAAGGAGACCAGGGGCACCATTATCTCCACCAAAGGATTCTTTCCCTCTTTTTTCAGGATGCAGGCGGCGCCCATGATGGCTCTTACCTGCATCTCGGTCACCCCGGGGATGGCGATGCCCACCCGGCAGCCACGCATGCCCAGCATGGGATTGGCCTCATGTTCCGCCCTTACCTTGGCGTAGAGCTTCTCTTTTGCCTCATAATCGTCCCGGTCACCGGGTACGTGTTTGAGTTCCACCAGCTCCACCCTCAAATCGGAGAGGTTGGGGAGGAATTCATGGAGGGGCGGGTCTAGAAGCCTGATGGTCACCGGCAGGCCGTCCATTACCTCTAAAATTTCCTTGAAATCGTCCCGGAGCAGTGGCTCCAGTTGGTCGAGGGCAGCTTGACGCTCCTGGTCGTTGGCAGCTAGGATCATCCGCCGGATGAGGGGCAGACGCTCCTCGCCGATAAGCATGTGCTCAATGCGGCAAAGGCCAATGCCCTCAGCCCCGAAATCCCGAGCCCGGCGGGAATCCTCCGGGGTATCCGCATTGGTGCGCACCCCCAGGCGCCTTATCTCGTCCGCCCAGGAGAGTATCTTCTCCAGGTTCACGTCCACCTTGGGCTCGATTAGTTCCGCCTCCCCATGAATCACCTTTCCCGAGCCTCCGTCGATGGTGATGACATCCCCTTCCCTTATCACCAAGCCATTGACCTCGAAAAGTCTCTCCGTCTGGTTGATCTTGATGGCCTCGGCTCCGCAGATGCAAGGTTTTCCCATTCCCCGTGCCACCACCGCAGCGTGGCTGGTCATCCCCCCATGGCTGGTGAGAATGCCCTGCGCATTGATGATGCCGTGGATATCGTCGGGGGTGGTCTCCCAGCGCACCAGGATTACCTTATCGCCTCGTTCCCCTCTCACCTCGGCGGTATCGGCGTCGAAGACAACTTCCCCACTGGCTGCCCCGGGGGAAGCGGGAAGGCCCGTGGCGATAACTTCATACTCCACGTCCGGATTGAGACGGGGGTGAAGCAGTTGGTCCAGTTGGTCCGGCTGAATCCTGGATACCGCCTCCTCCTTGGTGATTAAACCCTCCTCGCACATGTCCACGGCTATCTTCAGGGCGGCGGCGGCGGTTCTCTTCCCAGTCCTGGTCTGAAGCATAAACAGCCTGCCCTGCTCGATGGTGAACTCGATATCCTGCATGTCCCGATAGTGTGACTCCAGCTTCTCCATAATCTCCACCAGCTGGCGGTGAAGTTCCGGCATCTCCTCCTTCATCTCCTCGAACTTCTTGGGGGTGCGTATCCCCGCCACCACGTCCTCTCCCTGGGCGTTGGTGAGATACTCGCCGAACTTCTTGTTCTCCCCGCTGGAAGGGTCGCGGGTGAAGAGCACCCCCGTTGCGGAATCGTTGCCCTTATTTCCAAAAACCATGGCTTGGATGTTCACCGCAGTGCCCAGATCCTCGGAGATGTTATAGGTCTTGCGATAGACCTTCGCCCGGGGGTTGTTCCAAGAATTGAAGACCGCCTTGATGGCCAAATCAAGCTGTTTTTTGGGGTCGGAGGGAAACTCCTCTTTGGTGCGTTCCTTCACTATGGATTTGTACTTTTCTACCAGATCTTTCCAGTCCTCCGCGGTCAGCTCCACGTCATACTGGAGACCCCTCTCCTCCTTTTTACGCGTAAGCTCCTCCTCGAAGAGCTGCCGATCCACTCCCAGAACTATATCGGAGAACATCTGGATGAACCGGCGGTAGGCGTCGTAAGCGAATCGCTCATCCCCGGTTTGCTTGATTAGCCCCTGCACTGACTGGTCATTGAGCCCCAGGTTGAGCACGGTATCCATCATCCCCGGCATGGAGATGGCGGCGCCGGAGCGCACCGAGACCAGAAGAGGATCGTCGCTATCTCCCAGCTTCTTTCCCATCTTCTCCTCCAGGCGCGCCAGGTGTTGGTCGATTTCCTCCTGGAGCCCATCGGGGTACTTCTCTTCCCTGGAGAAGTAATTGCAGGCTTCGGTGGAGATGGTAAATCCCGGGGGTACTGGAAGGCCAATATTGGTCATCTCCGCAAGGTTGGAACCCTTGCCTCCCAGCAGCATCTTCATCTTGGAGCTGCCTTCTTCGAAATCAAATACGTATTTCTTCTCCGTCGACATAATACCTTCCCCCTCAAGTTGAGAAATCCCAACAATTTATCGATTCCACGGTCAGCTATCGGAATGGACCACGGGAACAAGAATAATAATAGAATTATATAATAGAATTTAATTCCCTTTAGCACAAGACGTTATCGGGCTATCTGGCAAATGGGCTCGATCTGTCCGATGGTCGCTTCCAAGCTCGCTCTGACATGGCACGAATCCTCAATATTGCGAATAGATGAGCGCTCGATTAAAACCGGTTTAAATCCCTTTCTCTTCCCCGAATAGTCAAATCGCCTCTCAGGATAGCTCAGCCGACTTGCCGGGCACGATCTGGGAAAGGTCGGCTAGCTCCAGGAAGAGGGAGGCGGTCTCTTGGAGCAAGGCGAGGCGGTTCTTACGGAGCGTTTCATCCTCGCCCATGATGAAGATGGTGTCAAAGAGCGAGTCAATCACGGGTTTGAGCTCCAGCAGAATGTCTATTGCCTGGGAAAAATCGGCGGAGTCCAAAGCCTCCCTTAAAGGCTGCTGACTCCAGGTCACCCGCGAATGGAGCTCCCTTTCCACCTCTTCTTGGAGAAGCCCCTCTTCAAGGGCTATCCTCTCCATCTTCCAGGAGAGGTTGTAACATCGTTCGAATGCGGTATAGAGCCGATCCAACCTACCGTCCCTTCGCGCCGCGGTAAGCGCCAGCAGACGCTCGAATGCGTCCCGGGGATCTTTCAAGGAGTTTTCGAGCACGGCGGAGACGATATCGTATGGATATTCCCGATTAAGCAGATACTGGCGGAAACGCTGCAGGAGAAAATCTTTGAGTTCCGCCATGATCGAAGCTTCCTCCGGGAAATCGTACTGTCCCACCGCGAAAGCCGCCGCCTTCTCCAGATGGAGATGTACCTCTTTCTCCAGTAGATGGGCGAAGATTCCCTGCGCCTGGCGGCGCAAAGCGTAGGGATCCATGGATCCGCTGGGGACCAATCCTATCCCAAAACACCCTGCCAGATTGTCCAGCTTTTCCGCCAGGGAGAGCAAGGTTCCCTCCATGGTCTCGGCCAATCTATCTCCCAAGTAGCGGGGTAGATACTGCTCTTCGATGGCTTGGGCCACCTGGTGGGCTTCCCCGTCCAATAGGGCGTAAATCCTTCCCATAGTGCCCTGGAGAAGGGGAAACTCGATAACCATGGAGGTGACCAAGTCAGCCTTGGAGATATGGGCGGCGCGCACCGCCCTCGATTTGACCTCCTCCGTCACATGAAGATGGTCGGCCAGCCAGGCGCACAGTTCCTCAAGCCTCACGCTTTTCTGGTGGAGGGTTCCCAGCTGCGCTTGATAGACCACCTTCTCCAGCTCCCCCAATCGGTCCTCCAGCCTAATCTTGGTATCCTCCTGGAAGAAGAACTCCGCGTCGGCGAGGCGGGCTTTGAGCACCCGCTCGTTGCCCTTCCGAATTACCTCCTCGGATCGGGGATTTCCATTATGCACCACTAGAAAGAAAGGCTGTAGTTCTCCTTCTTGGTTCTCCACCGGTATATAGCGTTGATGTTCCTGCATGGCGGTCACCAGCACTTCTCTGGGCAACTGCAGGAATCGTTGGTCTAAAGAGCCAAGAATCACCCCTGGATATTCCACCAGATCGACGACCTCATCCAAGAGCTCGGGGTTGAGTACGGGCCGCACTCCCTTGCTCCCCGTGATCTCCTCTATTCCACGCAAAATGCGCTCCCTGCGATCCTCTTCCCTGGCGATCACCCAAGCCTCTTCCAATTTATCCAAGTAGGAGGAGGGGTGGTCGATCTTTACGGGATTGGACGCCAGGAAGCGGTGGCCATAAGTTAGGTCTGATGAACGTAAACCTTCGAGCTGAAAGGGCACTACCTCCCCGCCATAGAGGGCAAGTATCCAGCGAATGGGCCGAGCGAAACGAAATTCCCCGGAGCCCCAGCGCATGGATTTGGGAAAAGAGAAGGAGTCGAGCAGCTCCTGGATAATGTCGGGAAGCACCTCCATGCTGCTCTTTCCTTCCTCCCTCACCCGAGCGAACACGAACTCTCCCTTCTCCGTCTCCCTTATCTCCAGCTGAGAGACTTCCACGCCTCGAGAGCGGGCGAAACCCAGCGCCGCCTGGGTGGGGTTTCCCTTACGGTCGTATGCGGAAGCGGCAGCCGGCCCTTTGATCAGCTCCTCCTTGTCCCGCTGTCTCTCCTCCAGGGAATGGACTAGCAAGGCCAATCTGCGGGGTGTGGAAAATATCTCCATGCCGGAATAGTCGAGGCGATGTCGAGCCAGAGCAGCCTCGGCGTTCTCCCGCAGCTGTGCCCGGCCCATCTCCTGGGCGCCCCAGGGCAATTCTTCCGTGCCTATCTCCAGCAAGAAATTCTCCGCCATCACTCCGCTTCCTTAAGCAGGGGATAATTGAGCTCCTCTCTCTGTTGGATATATGCCTGAGCCACCAGCCTGGCCTGTTCCCTCACCCGAGCGATATAACCCGTCCTCTCCGTGACGCTGAGCACCCCCCGTGAGTCCAGCAGATTGAAGATATGAGAACACTTGAGCACACAATCATAGGCGGGAAGCACCAAGCCGTCCTCCAGAACCCTGCATCCCTCTTTTTCGTAATCGTCGAAGAGCCTTAGCAGAAGACCGGTGTCGGCCTTCTCGAAATTATATCTGCTCCATTCCACCTCCGCCTGACGTTGTAACTCTCCATATGAAATCTCCGTGTTCCAGCGCAGATGGAAGACGTTCTCCACTCCCTGGACATACATGGCTAGCCGCTCCAGACCATAGGTGAGCTCCACGGAGACGGGCCGACACTCCAACGACCCCACCTGCTGAAAATAGGTGAACTGAGTGACCTCCATGCCGTCCACCCATACCTCCCAACCCAACCCCCATGCTCCAAGGGTTGGGGATTCCCAGTCATCCTCAACGAAACGGATATCATGCTTTCGTGGGTCAATGCCTATCTCCTCCAAGCTCTGGAGATAGATATCCTGGACATCCGGGGGAGAGGGCTTGAGCAGCACTTGGAACTGGTGGTGTAGGTGAAGGCGATTGGGGTTATCCCCATACCTACCGTCTGTGGGGCGACGGGAGGGTTCCACGTACGCCACTTTCCAGGGCTCAGGACCCAGAGCCCTCAGAAAAGTCGCCGGGTTGAAGGTTCCCGCTCCCACCTCCAAATCATAGGGCTGCACCAACAGACAACCTCTTTGGGTCCAGTAAGATTGAAGCGTCAATATCATGTCCTGAAAATACAAGCGATCGCCCTCCCGCTCCATCAGTTTCGGTCTAATTTTGGTCTAATGATAACACACGGGGATAGGAAGGAAAAATATAAGGGTAACCGGGCAAGCGGAGGGGCGCGGATTAAGGGAGGGCCTGTAATTTCAGAGGATAAGCGCCTTCAGAATGGCAGCACGGATGGATCGAAGGGTCTCGCTCCCTCCGGCGCCGCGAAATCGAGCTCGGCGTCGTAGGCGGTGAGGACCGCGTACAGTTTAATCAGCGATCTCCCCTCAAGGGCGAGGGCCTTCCCTTTTATCCCCAGGTCCCCCAAGTCCACGGACCCCGAGAGAAACACCTTGCGCACCAGGTCTTGTTTATCCTCCACCCATAGCTCCACATTTATGTCCGCCTCCTTAAGATAGGCGAGGACCTCCTGCTGGCTCAGTCCTGCCTCCCGTGTCAATCCGCGTAGAAGCGGGGAGTCAGCCACCGCCTCCAGATCCGGCAACAGCGCCAGGTGTTCGCAGGAAAACCCAGCCACCTTCTCGCGACCCAAGCTTTCCACCGAAGAGTAGCATCTCAGAAGCTCGGGAAAGTTTAGCAAGAGCTCCCCCGCTCCCGCCGCTAGCCGTGAGATATCTTCCCCTTCCCCGCTCTCGGGGAGAATATACCACTGACCTCCAAGCCCTATGTAGACTTTGCCCCGAATATAGAGGAGAGTCGCGGAAAATCCCATGGTTCCCAGCTCCGCCCGCATCGAATCCCCCGCGAAGTCCAACCCCGCCTTCCCCTCCACCCTGAGAGGAATGGACTTGGATCCCGCCAGGGGCTCCATCTCCACCTGTAATTGAGCCTGGACCGTTGCCTTCTGGGATACGCGATTAAGGGCTTTGTCCAAGAGGGCCTGGGGGCTCTGCTTGCCGCACCCCGTCAGACCGAGGAAAAGAAAGACAGCAACCGCCATCAAATGGGCGAACGCTCGTCTCACTCCCGCTTTCAACCACCAACACCCCCTTGCGCTCCGGAAGATCATCGCCACTACTATCCCAGGGCAAAGCCACAGTCGAGCCGACATAAAATATTTACATTTTGTAAATATTAAATCGTGAAAAAGTTAAGGCGAGCGACTAAAGGAACTAAATGCCCTTCCACTCCATGGCGGTCTCCGGGGGAGTCACCTCCACTTTCACGTTGTACTTAGGGAAAACGGTGTCGATGGAGAGCTTGAGGAAGGTGGTTCCCCCATCCGACCTGAGAGGCATGGACGCCTGGCTGTGATAGTATATCCTGCGAATCACCAGGTATTCCTTGTCCACCCAGTACTCGAAGGTATATTGGGCGCCGCTCAACACGTCCTTGTACTCCTCCAGCTTTCTTTTGAACTCCTCCTCAGTGAGGGGCTTCTGAGGGTCAGAAGAGAGCACGCTCCTGAAGTAGTCCACGATGGCGGACTGCTCCAGGATATTCTGGAAATTAGGGATCATGGAGATATGATAACAATCTCTCCCGTTAATGAACTCGTCCTCCAGGCGATCGATGGCCTGAAAGTTCTTCATGAACTCGCCGATGTTGCGGGTGATTTTAGAGACGTCGAAGGTGGGGGCCTCCGTGGAGGGCATCTCGTACCAAGTGTCCTTATTCTCGAATCTCCAGTAGTATTTGTTCTGATAGAGGATATACTCGATGTTGATATTGAGCTCCACCCACTCCATGAAACCGTGGGCGTTGCCGCTCTCCTGGTCCGCGCTCACGTCCAGCACGGTGCGGAGAGAGGTGGCCCTGGCGTTGCCCGTCGCGGGGATGATGGCCGCCTTTTCCTCCTTGAACTCCATGGATCTGACGTCATTGGTGGCATTGATGCTCTCGATGAGGATTTTTTCAGGGGATGGGTTGGCCGGCAGGGCTCTTTTAAGCAAACCTTCCCCGGTGCCCCCTCCGCCACAGCCGGCAAGTGCCAGCAGGGCAAGCAGGGCTACCATTCCCCCAGTAAAAAATAGCTTAATAAAGAAACGCTTCCCGCTCATCACCTTCCCCCGTCATCTTTCGACATCGCAAATATACCATAGCACAGAGCTCGGCGCACCAGCAACAGACCTCACCAGCAACAGATCGCTCGAGAGCCCCTTTGCCCTAATCGCGGCGTTCCATGGCGACTCAGACGACTCTCTCCACTAATGTGACGTAATGAAAGATTTGGCGGTTCCCCCGCCCACTTTTCCCCTACCACCTCAACGGACATGGGCAAAAATACCAAGTTCCCATTGTCTTCCATTCAGAAGTCAGGGCGGGGCGTCACTATGGGCCCCAGCCCCTTCGCAGACCACTCGTATGATGTCGTTCAAAGGAGTTTTCCCTGGGATTGAGGTGAGTTTTTCACGGGTTCCCAGACGCGGTCCCGGCCGATGATGTGGACTATCCGCCAGCCCCTCTCCTCCAGAGCCCGGGCAATGAAGCGGCGATGACACTTCCAGGGAAACCTCTCGGCGCAAACCATAACCACGTCACCCTCAGCCGCCACTTCCTCCAACCGGTCTATTCCTTGCCCGAAGAGGGAAGTGGAGGTATAAGCTAGATAACCTCCCTTGCGATATCCTCCCAAGCTTTCTCCCAGCCATAGGTAGTCTATTCCCTCGCTTTTCAACCTAGCCTCCATCTCCTTACCTTTAAAATGCTCAAAACGGCTGGTAGGAAAGGAGCGCACGTCCACCACCCGCGAGATTCGGTAGGCCCGCAATATAGCGATGAATTCCTCCCACCCACGGTCGCTGGTGCCCAGAGTGTGGATGATTCTGGTCTCCCGGCCGGTGTCCCCCACGGATGGGTTCATCGCCTCCCCCGAACCCCTCCCCGAAAGCGTCTCTTTCCATTGCCGGCGGATGAGGTAAACCTAAAATCGCGCGCATCTCGCCTTATGGCTCTCATAGTCAGACGTCACCATCCATCCGACTTTCCCCCATTCCCCCATCTTCTCCTCCGTCAATAAGCCAATGATCTCCTCGAAAATCTACATTGTTAATATTTACTATATGTAAATTAGCTGAGGAGCGAGTCCTTTTCCCTCCCGACGCCGGGATCTTTTACCCCTCCAGCGGGATTGTAAACGAGATGGTGGTACCTTTACCCTTGGCGCTCTCCATATGCATCTCGCCGCCGTGCGCGGTCACGATGTGGTTGCAGATGAACAATCCCAATCCCAGTTGGGGCACGTCCACGAACTCCTCCAACCTAATCTCCCTAAACGCCTTGCGCAACTGTTCCTTGGTCATGCCCATCCCTTTATCCTCCACCTTCCATTCCGCCAGATTCTCCCCCACTTTATCCAGAGAAAGGATTATCTCGCTGCCCTCCGGCGAGAATTTCACCGCGTTTTCCATCAGATTGAAGAGCACTTGCTCCACCCGATCGGAATCCACTTTTCCATAGATTTCTTCTCCCGTTAGCCGGAGACGGATGACATGATTGGGCGCGGTGAGACTCATCTCCGTCATCGCCCTAGTGGTGAGCTCGCTGAGATTCACCCACTTTTTCTTTAGCTCCAGCTCTCCCAGCTCCACTCGGGAGATATCCCTGAGATCCGAAACCAACCTCTCAATCCTTTTCACTCTCCGAGAGATGAGTTCCACCCTTTCCTCCATCTCCTCTTGGTCCATGCTCTCCCTATCCCTGCTCAGTTCCCGGACATCCTCCTTGAGCAGGTTGAGGGGGGGCACCAACTCGTGGTGGACCATAGAGAGATAAGCCCACTGCTTGATATTTAAGCGCTCGATGGCGCGATGCGCCCCCGCCAGCTCCCGGCTCAGTTCTTTGACCTCCGTTTCCCTCTCCCTCTCCAGCTGCTCTCGCTTCCTTCTCTCGGTTAAATCATTGACCACCACCAGAAGGCCACGAAACTTCCCTTCCTCGAAGGGCCGGGGGGTGAAGCTGATCTCCACCTCCACCTCCCGGCGATCCCTATTCAGCATCCGCGCCTCCATGAACACGGTCTGGGTGGTGGTGAGAGAAGAGGTCTCCCGCTTCACCCTATCCCTCCCATCCGGGCTCAACAGGTTAAAGAAGGTCCTGCCTATCACGTCCTTCTTTTCCCAGCCAAGGATTTCCCGGCATCGCTCGTTTATGAACTCGATCTTCCCCTGTCGATCCAATAAGAAGAGAGCGCTGGGTATGTTTTCGATGATCGCCCGGGTAAATTCCCTTTCTCTCCCTAGCTCATCCACCTTAGCCTCCAGAACCTGCACCAGCTCGGCAAGCTCGATTATCACGCTTAGCTGAGACGCCAGGGAGGAGAGCATCCGAACGTCCTCCTCCTCATAGACGGTCTTCTGGCGGTTGGCCACCACCACTACTCCCATGCTCTTGGTGGAGGAAGCTATGGGGACGGCCAGTAGTGAGTGGAGTTCTCCTCTCTTTCCCTGCAGGATGGGTCTTCTTCTCAAAGTTTTGATGTCACTAACCCACCAGGGCTCCCCACTGCGGTACACTTTGTACAGGGGGCGGTTTTTCTTGGCTTCCTCTTCCAGCTCCCTGACCCCCCTATAAGTGAAGCCGATGGCTGACTGAACTTTTAGACTTTCGCTTTCTCCGTCCCATAAAAGCACCGAACCCGCTTCGGAGCGCAGGATGATCAGTATCTCGCTTAGGGTTTCCCGAAGCGCTTCCTTTAAATCTTCAAAACGGGTGGGTAGGCTCAACAGGCCGTAGATAAGGGACAGTTCGAACTCCCGCCGTTTCAGGCCCTCCTCCATCAGCTTTACCTGGGTGGCGTCCCTCACCACGAAGGCGATTCCCAAGTTCTCTCCCTTCTCCGACTTTATAAGCGCCGTGGTGATGGACAGGACCTTTCTCTTTCCCCCCACCTCCACCTCCGTCTCCCCTTGCCAGTATCCCTTCCTGATGGAGGTTTCCACCACGTTCTGAAAGAGCAGGGGTCTTCCCACCGGCCTGATAATGGAGGTGAGGGGCTTTCCTATGAGACCTTCCAAGTCCATCTCCATTATCCTGGCGAAGGCTTGATTGGCGAAGATCAACCTGCCCCTGTTATCGATATAAAATACCGCTTCCTGCAGGTTCTCGGTGATCTGAGCGACGAAAAACCTCCCCCACTCCCTCCAGCTCTCCTCCGCGGATATCTCCCTCTTGGGGGATGATTTCAAAATCACCGCGATCTCGCGCACATCCCCTTGAGCGGACGTCAGGGGAATGGCGGAAAAGAGTAGGTCGCTTCCCTTCCCTCCCCACTTTTCCGCGTCCAGCGGGGCGTTGAGGATCTTGCCCCCCCGATGGAGCAAATCCAACTCCTCCTGGCGTTTCAGTATACCCAGGGAAAAAAGATTCTTGGGGCGGTCTTTTAACGATACTTCTTTCCACCCTAATATACTCTCAGCCTGCCCATTAACCCTCAAAATATCGCCGTTAAGATCCGCCAGGATCAGGCCTTCTTCTACATCCTGTAAAATATACTCTATAAGGCGCTCATCGACATCCATTCGCTTCGCCAATCTTTACCTAAAGCTTTTATAACCACATTTTCGATAACGTTCTATTCACACGCTTCGGCACCGATATGTCTCCGGTTCCTTCCACAATACACTCCGATATTATTCCTCCTCGCGCGTGTCCCGAGCAAATCTCGGCAGCACTGGCCTCAAGGTAAAATCCCCAAAACTCTCTCATCCAAGAGCAAACTCGACGGGGGAATCCACTTTTGCCGAGGCCTCGTATAACCAAGCGTAAAGGATAATTCCTCTCCCCACATTCTTGCCCCCCTTGAGGCTTTGCAACAAGTCGAAAAAGTGCATTCCTTTAAAAGAGCTCCTTACCCCCGAAAAGCGATCCCATTTCAGCCTCGATAGGGTCAAAGGAATAAAATATCTCCGATCCGGAAATGCGACGGTTAGAAGTCTCCGCTTCCCTTTCGAGGAATTTGCTCCCTTTACTCCCACACCATGCAGGGTCATCCTCGCTCTCCTCAGCGATTCGCCCATTCGGTTCTATGTTCTTGAGGTCGTAAATGATATGGAAACAACTCCGACGCGTATATCAACGGGGGTTATACTTCTTTCTACTCAGCTTAGATTATACTTCACTTTTCCGCCAGAATGAAGCGGAATGGATGGGCACGTGACAATGCCGAGCAAGTAGGCGCAGGAGCGTCCATTCCATGCTAAAGTGACAAGGCGGAGGGGGGAAAAGAAGTTGTTGACATCAAGAGCGCCTCATTTTAAAATAAATGACGTATAGTCATTTAAGAAAGGGAAGGGTGGTTTCTGGCTTTGGCGATCCCATCGAGGATTATATGTCATCGGTCCACGAGAAAAATCATCCAGCAAGCGCCACATGGCGCCACATATATTAACTGGCATTATCTGGCCGAAGAGATAAGCGCCACATGGCGCCACATATATTATCTGGCATTATCTGGCCGAAGAGATAAAGAAGAGGTGATAAAATGAAAGTTTTCTCCTCGCCGGTGGATAGCAAACTAGCGGAGGACGCCTACCTAAAACTGGTGGACGAGCTGGGAGACGAAAAGGTTACCAGGAATCGCACCATCCTCTTCAGCTATTCGGGAACCGCCCTGCCCATCCCCAAGACCATGCCGGACGTGGTGGTGAGGCCGGAATCGGTGGAGGATGTGCAGACCGTGTTACGCATCGCCAACCAACTTATCATCCCCGTCACCCCAGTGGCAAGCGGGACCCTGGAACCCTCAATAATTCCCAAGGCGGGTGGGATAGTGCTGGACACCTACGCCATGGACCGCATCAGGGAGATTAACACTGACTCCGGTTATGCGGTTATTGAGCCCGGGGTGCCTATGGGTAAATTCACCCGAGCGCTGGCGCCTCATAATTTCCGCGCCGCACTAGGTTCCTTCCCCCCAGGAAACTCCGTACTGCTTAACTACACCCTGAGGGGACACGGCACCCATCGCTCCAACGGAATCGACAGCGAGATCCTTGGCCTGGAAGTGGTGCTTCCGGACGGTACCGTGGTGGAGACAGGCTCCAAGGCTTTCTCCCAAACCTATCCGGAGTCCACCTGGCATTCTCCTTGGGGACCCCTCCCGGATTTGCGGGGAATCTTCATGAACGCGTGCGGAACCTTGGGGGTAATTACCGGGGGGGCGGTGCGTATCTATGACCGAAACGAGATGCAGGATGCCCCCCTCTACGCTTTCAACAGTTACGGGGACGCGGTGGATTTTATGGTTAAGATCAGCAGGGCCAATCTGGTGGAGCATGTCACCACTTGGCATTGGGGTCTTTATACCATTATCAATACCCTGGAAGCGGGAGAGGAAATGGAGACCAGCGATGAATATACCATCGTATTCTTGGTGGAGCCATGGCAGGATCCAGGCGACCGCCCCTACTGCGTGGTCATCCCAGTGATGACCGGTTTCAAAGAAGATCTGGAGACTCACACCAAGATAATGGACAGGCTGGCTAAGGAGCGCGGAGGTCGGCCTTTCAACCAGGAATGCCAGGAGAGGTTCCCGGGCGCCTGGAGGTATTGGAATAATTACGCCATCAAACACGAGCCTTGCATCGCTTTCATGAGGGGTTTCGCCCTGGGATACGGTTTCATGCACATCCTCTACGCGGAGCCCAAGAAAGTGGTGGAACTGGAAAAGTTCGGCTTGGAATATATCTACACCAGGGGCCTGCAGTACGGAACCACCTATTATAGCCACTGCCTAGACCAAGGCAGGACCATCTTTCTGCGCATCACACCCTTCGTGGATCCCGCGGACGAAGCGGAACATCAGAACGCTCTGGATATATACAAGAGCTACGTGGAAGAGGGAATGAAACGTTACGGAGCCACCCCCATCCGTTACGACGGGCTGGTCAACTACGTGGACAAAGCCGGAGGGTTTGGCAAACTGATGAAGATGATCAAACAAGCCATAGATCCCAACAACATTCTCAACCCAGGCTTACGCATCTATGATCAAGGTTGGTGATGAACATGACTTTGCCTCTTGAGATGCTTATGTATACCTGCCCTAAATGCAAGACTTGCACCGCCACCATGCACCCGGGGGAAGAGGTGGTGGAATCCATCTGTCCAGCTTTTACCAAGTACGGTTACTTCACCTACAGCGGCGGGGGCAAGTGTTATACCGCCCAGGGTATCCTGGAAGGCGTGCTGGAGCCAGATGAGGACATGGCGGAGGTAATCTACCACTGCACTTTGTGTAAAGCCTGCTCAGAGCAGTGCGCCGCCAAATCCATCGAGCCCTCGGAGGTGGCGCGCATGGTGCGCAGGGAACTGGTGCAGGCGGGATATGGCCCTCCCCCAGAGGCGCAGGGTCTGGTCAAATCATTCCTGCAGAACAACAACCCCTATGGCGCGCCCCGGCGCATGCGCAACCGTTGGTCCAGAAAGCTGGAGTTAAAAAGCCCCTTGAAGGAAAAAGTGGATACCCTCTACTTTGTGGGCTGCACCGCCGATCTCATCCCCCAGCGCAATCACTTCGCCTTAAATACTGTGCGCCTGCTTGAGGCCGCTGGAGAGAACTTCGGCATCCTGGGAGAGGAGGAGTTCTGCTGCGGAGCCACCGTTTTCAACCTAGGCTGCATGGAAGACTTCAAGAAGGTGGCCGCCAAGAATATCGAGACGCTCAACAGCCTGGAGGTGGAGCGCGTCGTCACCTCCTGCGCGGGTTGTTATTCCATCCTTCGCCACGTCTACCCGGAGGTGTCCAAAGTGGAATTCCAGGTAATTCCCTTCGTGGAGTATCTCCAGGAATTGATCGAGCGGGGACGCCTGCGGTTGAATAATGAGCTTCAGGCCAAGGTGACCTATCATGACCCCTGCCACCTGGGACGTTACTCCGGCGTCTATGACGCGCCCCGAGAGGTGCTCAAAGCCATTCCCGGACTTAAGCTTGAGGAGATGGGAAGAATTCGGGAGAAAAGCTGGTGCTGTGGGGCGGGAGCGGGAGTGAAGACCGCTTTCCCCGACTTCGCCATGTGGATCGGCGAGCAAAGGGTGAAGGAAGCTTTGGATACCGGAGCGGAGATACTGGCCAGTTCCTGCCCCTTCTGCGAGGGCAACCTGGCCGACGTGGTCTCCGCCATCAAGGCGCCCATTCAAGTGAAGGACATAACCGACCTGGTGGTGGAGGCTTTGGGAGAGTGACCTCCAAGACCTGCGCCACGTTGAGGAAATAAGGCTTAGGCGATCGTCCAAAAGAATTTTCTGTTGCGGAAAGGAGATGAGATGGGGGAAGAGAAGGTTAAATTCGGTTCCATGCCCTGGCTGGATCAGTACGTGGATCTCTGGGAGAAGAATCAGGAGCTTATCGACCAGCTGAAGGACTTCAGCGCCACCGTGGCCTACCGCTACCTGGACCGCCCGGATATTACCCCCAAATACGTGCGCATAGAAAACGGGCACATAAAAGAACACGGGGAGATGACCGACGAATCCGCCATGGATTACGTGATCAGCGCCAATTACGATACCTGGAAATCCATGGCCTTCGGCGAGCTCGATCCGGTGAAGGCAGTGATGGCGCGCAAGATAAGGGTGAGCGGCAATCTTTCCGCCTTGATGAAGCACGCCCCGGGATTCGCCCTCACCCTGAATATCGTGCAGTCCATTCCCACCGATTTCGAGTAGGGCTGGAGTGAGCACGGTCATAGGATAGCGGTTTTTCCCTCCCGGATGAGATTTATCGTCTTAGCATGGTGATAGTAGATCACACAAGATAATGAAGTTTCTATAGGAGCGTATAGGAGCGTAATCTTTATGAAAAAAACTTCCTACATGGATAGCCCTGGGGGGACGAGAGAGCCAAAGAACAAGAGGAAAAGGTCGGAGGAGACCCGGCGCAGGATCATGGACGCGGGTCGCAAGATCTTCATGCAGAAGGGCTATCACGATACCTGTATATCCGATATTATCGCCGAAACGGGCTTGGGACACGGAACCTTCTGGATATATTTCAGGAACAAGGAAGATCTTCTCCGCGTCCTGGTCCAGGAGCTATTGGAGAATTTCCTGGCGGATAATACCTACAAGGAGATGCTCACCGGCGATCTGGATCTATCGGACATCCAGCAGATCCAGTCCATCCTCTCTCTATTCCTGGAGGTCTTCGAGGAAAATAGCGCCATGCACCAGGTCATCCTGGAAGCCGCCATTCAGAGCGAGGAGTTCGCCAAGACCTACGAGCAGATTAACCGTTACTTAGCTGGGCTTCTCGAGAAGTATTTAATCCGCTTGCTTCCCTCGGACATGCCCCAGCAGTTCAACCTCTCCATCCTCTCCCTTATCCTGGTGACCAGCATAGCCTTTAACTCCTTTCTCTGGACCAAGGGATTCATGCGCACCACCCGCGATGAGTTCGTCTATCACTTGGCCCTGCTGGCCAGTCGCGCCATCAATGCGTAGATAAATGTGTGGAGGTTCATTTTATCGCCTGCATTGGATGGCGTTACTATGTTCCGTTAATGGAATCATTTAGTCTCCGGGGACACATGCCGGGTACACCTACCGGTTATTATGTTTCTTTAATGGAATCTCAATGGAACCTTTTATTCCCGTCCCGCCACAAATCTTATCGGCGAAAGATGAGTGGCGATTCAAAGACGCCAGCCGGCTTGCAAACGATATGAGAACATCGTTCCCGACGCCCTACAGGCAAGTGAGGGAAGAGATTTGCGTCTAGTCAGCGAGTAGGGCCCTGGCCGCCTCCATCCCACTGTGGATAGCCCCTTCCACCGAGGGCATATAGAGGTACTCCCCGGCCAGGTATAGCCCTTTGACCCTTCGATAGTCCTCCCTTCTCAACCTAGCCATATTGGATAGATGTCCCGGAGGCGCCAGGCAAACCGCCTCTTCCCAGCGGTATATCTCAGTGAAACGGGGTTCACGCTGCAGGGAGGGGAGTAGCGTCCACAAGTCCCGTTTCACG
>JACVIX010000067.1 GCA_015711725.1 Candidatus Geothermincola primus
CAGAGTTTAATCATCCAACCCAATTAGGCAAGGTTTCATAACAGTTCTCAAAAAAATATGGAGCTTGGTCGACCAATTAGTTTTTATCACAGCAGCTTGCGAAGAAAACGAAATTGCCGGAAGACAATACGATGAATCTAAACGAACAGAGTTTAATCATCCAACCCAATTAGGCAAGGTTTCATAACAGTTCTCAAAAAAATATGGAGCTTGGTCGACCAATTAGTTTTTATCACAGCAGCTTGCGAAGAAAACGAAATTGCCGGAAGACAAGATGATTAATGCAAATGGACATAGCTTCATCGTCCATCGCCAGCGGTTGTCTTATCGAAAACGTCCTTCCCCACATCCTCATCGCCTCCAGCCAACGCCTCCTTAGCTTCTCTGAAGATAAATGCGCAAATACAAATTGCAGCGATAGGATCCGCTTGCCACCAACCAAAAAGGCGATTTAGCAGCAAACCAGTGAGTAAAGCAACTGAGAGGAACATACAAGCCAAAGTTTGCTTGGAATCAGCCGCGAGACTATTCGAACCTATACTCGTAGCGGTCCTGCTCTTCAAATAATAGAGCAGGGGCATAACTGCAAGGGAGGCTATGGAGATTAGCATGCCAAAAAGAGGAGCTTCGGGCCTCTCCCCCAACCACAGCTTTATAACTGATTCCAATAGAACGTAAACCCCCAGGATGAGCAGGGATAGACCTACCAACTTGAGCGCTCGACTTTCCAGCTTATTCTCCTCTTCCCCGGACATATCCCCTTCTTTGGAGAACCTCCATATCATCACCCCGCCGGAGAGCGATTCGATGAAGCTGTCGAAACCGAAACCCATCAGAGCCACGCTCCTAGCTAGAATGCCCAGGATGATAGAGGCTAATCCCTCAATGAGGTTATATCCCACGGTTAGCCAAGAGAGCGCAAGAGCCTGACGTCGCAGGCTCATATATTTCCTTTCATTCTCCATGCTTTCCGCCCCATTAGACCGCATCTTCGCTTTGTTGTTAGCGCCTTATCATCAGCGGCGGAGAAGTTCTATAAAAGTATTTATTGATATACCCTGCTCCGGGCACAACTCGTAACAGCAATAACATTGTATACACTTGGAACTATCGAAAGATGGGGTGCCTTCCATGCTGATCGCTCCCACCGGGCAGGATCTAGCGCAGCTCCCACATCCAGTGCAGAGTCGGGAATTAACTCTCAAGCGAGGTTTGTTTATCCAGGAAAAAGCCAAACGTAGAATAGGGGATACCAGGGGAAAACGCGGAACGGTGGAGGGTAGGCGAAAGCCTTCTAGCTTCTCGAGGCTGCCCCTCACCACTATATCGTCAACATCGATAGGGCCAAGTCCCCTTTGAGCGGCAATCTTGAGCATGGGCACGTTTACCGGCTTTATCCCCATCATCTCGCTGATCACTGTGTCCATAGCCACGCCATTGTCAGAGGCCAGCAACTTACCTACCCTAACCACGTCCTTGCAGGTGGGCCCGTTTCCCTCTATCCCGGTTATGGCATCGGTTATGATCAGGTCCGGTGGCCTCAACTGATAGATATCCACCAGCAACTCCCCGAAGTCCCGCGACCCAGGCGCCAGAGCATGCATGCGAGCTTTCTCCCCTCCCACCAGAAAACCGAAACTATTTTTTATGGCCCCAGTAATGACAGTGGAAACATGGGTCTTGAATTTTGGCACGGAGATAACCAGGTCCGCTTCCATCACTAGCGATGATACCACCGTATCCCGGACAAAACGTGAATTCACCGGAACCCTTTTAGCGGAAGAGGAGATATTCACGAAGCCCTCTCCTACCGCCTCCTTGATGCCCGTAACTTCACCAACCTTGCTCACCCTTCCGTATCCTCTGACACCCGGGTTATCCCCCACATATACCTCAGCTCCCCTTTCCAGCAGAGCCTCCCGCAAAGCCCTGACTATCATGGGATGAGTAATGATAGCGCTCTCAGGGGGAAAGGGGCCCAGCAGGTTAGGCTTGATGAGGACCTTTTTTTCCTCTACTTCGAGGGGAAAGGCCTCCAGGATCTCCTCTATCTGGCGTCGAATCAGACCTTCTTCGTAGGATGAATCTAGAATGTATACCTCGTTTGGTTCGGACATATCCATTTATCACCTCGCACCTGAAAATTACACTTGTTAGCTTTGTTGGATTCAATCTTTACCCAGATATGAAATAATTACATTTTTTCATTTTTACATCAGTCTCATAGAACCCTCTTCCAATGCCCTTCTCTTCATTTCCCTTATATTCTCCACCCCTGGAGACCGATCCCCTCTTTCCATCTCCCTAATAAGGGTCAGCAGGGCGAAGTTGTAAGGAGTCTTCAAACCCAGCTTTTTTCCCGCTAAGACCACGTGACCATTGATAAAATCAACCTCGGTCGCCCTCCTCTCACTTAAGTCACCAATCATGGAGGAGGCATAGGCACGTGCTTCGGCAACAATCCTATTCTCACCGGATAGCAGAAGGAACAAAGCCTCCGTTTCCTCTGGCCGCTCCATCTTCATAGATAGTTCGAATTCCCGTTCCAGTTTTTCCAACTCAGCCTCCTCTGCCTCCGAGACCAGGGAGACTTCTCTCCAGAGTGGCGCAATCAGCTCATCCACCATCTCGTATCTCAAATCTTCCCCAGGTAGTTTGCCGGTCAAGGCTCCTATAGATCCCACGCTCGCGCTCAAGCACAGATGGGACCAAAGATGGCCCTTAATATTATGGGTAACCTCCAGCTGGTCTCTCTTCTCCTGCGGCAGAATTTCCTTTAATTCCTTTAATCTGGGGGAAGGGCTTCCGTCCAGCTCGCCCACCACTAATCCTCCCGGGTGGAGAATCTCGATGGTTCCTGGGCTGTTTTTCCATGCGGAAAAAAGAACCACTCCCCCTACAGCACGCTTCTTCTCAACCATCTCCCCCACCAGCTCCACCGCGAAGCCCGGCTGCAGAGATATGAAAAATGTATCCCTATGCATATGAGGGGATATACTCCTGAGGGTATCGCCAAGTCTGGACGCCTTCACAGCAAGGAATACCGCGTCGTAAAGGCCTTCCAGTTCACCAGGCGCAGCTAGACATATCTTCCTTTTCTTTACTTCGTCTTTTTCTTTTATCACTAAACCGTTTTCTCTCATAGCCTCCAGATGAGCGCCATCTCTATCCATCAAAGTCACATCCGCTCCGTTTTCGGAAAAAACATCAGCGACCACTGCGCCCACTGCGCCTCCGCCCGCAACTAAGATTCTCATAGTTCCTCCCACTCACCATGCTTCAATGTTTAGGGAGATTTCTTCCATCAGTTCCCGGTAGTTAGAATCGCTCCTTTTCGACTATTCTCGCCTTTTATGATTGAAGTATATAGTATAAAAGGTCATAACGTGAATGATGCAAGATAGAAAGCCAGCATTACGCCTTACTCAAAGGCGATATCAGGCTTCATCAGTGCCCGCCTTTTCATAACTTGCGTATTATCAAGTCATATTGGAGTCAAGATCTCGATCATATGAACTTGCTCTTTCTTGCATCAATCTTTCGATCCAGGGATAGGTCGCAAAGATAGAGGCTGAAAATCCAATGGCTCTAACTTCTCTTACGAGATTACGCACACCACCTATATACTTTCGAAGTTTGAATCAAATAGGGATTCGAACCTCGAGTCTTGCGGAATGGATTTGCACGCTTAACCTCGTCTCCAAATTCTTGTCACCTAACGAAGCAAAACTTTCGTCTCGGAGGCAACTAACGTTGTGATTATTAACTTATCGTAAAATAAATTTACAAATTTCAAAGTTAAGCGTCTTACGCATCTAGCCAAGATTAATTACCTAAGCCTGGGTCCTGTGGACTTTGAGCCGGACCCTCAGCGGGAGGAGGCGGCGGAATTGGCTTTGAAGTCCAGATGAACACGGGCGTTCCCACGGTCACATGTTCGAAAAGCTCCTCGATGGCCCAGTTGGCCATGCGTATACATCCATGGGAATGGAGCCCTGGGACAAGATTCTTGGTCCCGTGAATGAGCACGGTTCCCCCCGCGGCATTGGTGACCAGCGCTCTAGTCCCCAACGGGTTATCCGGCCCGGGCTCGATGCGGGGCGGCATGGTTTTGGACCATTCCACATTAGGGTTAATCCATACGGGGTTTCTCTCAGTTCTTATAATATAATATTTTCCCAGGGGTGTAGGATATTTAGGTTCACCGGTAGCCACGAGATAGGTTTTGATAAGCTTGTCCTTGTTATACCATTTTAAGGTATTGCCCATGACGTCCACTACCAAAACGGTCTGCACGTCTTCGTCGGATAGGTCGGGCTTCTGAATCTTTACCGCCAACTCAGCTGTCCTTTGATCGCTGGAAATCAGTGCTCGTTCCAGGATAGCTACGCTCGCTTCCACGTCCACCTCCCGCCCTTCCCGGGAATGAACATAATTTAACTTGCCATTGGCGAAGTCGAAACTCAGAGAAGCGCTCTTGGGGTCCTGATTGATCTCCTTGGCTATGGATTTAATCTTTTTTATGAAACTGTCTCGATCGACGGAATAAGAAAGTCCTATCTGAACATCCAATGGCTTGTTGAAGATACGGCGGTAAACCCTCTCCAGCCAGGAACGATTCCATCCCTGGCGGTAAGCTTCCTCTACCATAGCGGAGATATCTATATCCAGCCCCAGCTCTTCGGGATCAACTTTCCAGCTTCTATCCCTAAAGGTGAGGGTGACCGGCTGCTTCAGGGCGGTTAACGCCTCCTGCTCTACCCTTATCACCGCCTCCTCTTTGCTCAAGCCAGTAACTTCTACTCCCAGAATAGTGGTGCGGGGGAACATCTCACCCTTGTGTGTGGAATCCGCGTAGACGAAAACCGAGGAAGTGATAATCAAGAGAATAAAAAGTATACCAACCACTAAAAGGAATGATCTCCTGCCCCTGCTTTTAGGTAGGATAAAGGATTTAAACTTCTCCCAGTTGGAAAGTCTCTTCCTCCTTCTAGGGGTCATCTTCTGTGTTCCTCTCTGCATCCCTTTATATTATTTATCCTCCTTTCTCGAGAATTTCCTATTTTTTTCATCAAATTTCTCATCATCCACAAACTTTATAAAATTTAATACCATATTCCATATAAACTTATAATTTAAAATAGTTCAAGTTGCCATATCAAGCCAACTAACAAAAATCCTCCTTTACCACTAAATTTATAACAAGTTTCACCCGACTCCCAGCGCTCTGATAAGCCAAAAGCCGATATATCCTTCCCTCGTCTCCCTGTTCCTTCATCAACATGTGGACCAAATCAATTCAGGTAACGACGCTTTCCGAATTATCACAGGGCTACGCTTCCCATTCCGAAGCACCCGCTTCTTTACCACTTCTCCACGAATTGGGAGAAATAGCTCAGGTAGCTATACTCGGAAATGACCATTTGTCGCTCTTTATGCAAGCTCTGCAATATCCTTAGGTCTCGCATCGGGCCTTTACGACCTTCGCGTTCGATCTCCCCGATTAACTCGATATTTCTCCTCTCCAGCTCCATTAGGCGCAAATGGAAATTAGGGATTAGCAACGCCTCCAGTTCCTCTCCCTTGAAACGAGCTTTGGTTCCGCAACGGAGGCATAGAACCACGTCCGAATCGAGCAACACCTCCGTGTAACCGTCGCAAACCGGGCATCTACGTTCCATAACTTTTACCTTCCCATTCGAACATTCATTAGACGTTAAAAGAACGAAGAAGGCTCCCTTTGACGGGGAACCTTCTCCTTGCCTGGAACTTATCTTGCAGATGCTATTCTTCTTTTTCCGGCTCTTTTCCCGCCTCTTTCTCCTCGCCAACTTCGGCTGGAACTGCGGGGGCTCCGCCCATCAAAAGGCCACCAATCAGTATCACCGCCCCCACGATCAGGAAGATCCAGGGGATATATACCTTAGCGAAATTGAGCTTGCCGATAATGTCCTTGACCTCCTGAGCCATATCCTTGACGGAGTCCTCGGTCTGTTTATAATTTACCTCATATATTTTTTCAGGTGGCGCGCTCTGCATCTGCGTGATCTTTGGCTCTATCTTTTTCCATTCAGCCGTCACCTGAGGATTAGTTTGATATTTCGAGATCAGGCCCATCAGACCTATGAGCCCGGTCATATCCACTTCGTAAGCCAGAGTGTCTTTTGCCTCCCAGAGATTCACCATGGAGCCGGTCTTGGGCTCGATGGAGGCTTTTATGGAAAGGGAGTATTTATAGTTGAGTTTTATGGGCTGACCGGTGGCTGCCTGAAGGTTGGCCAGGTCTTCGGGGGTCATCACCGGCATCAGGGCCGCGATCAGCGGGTCTACATCCACACCCTTTGCTTTCAGGGTCGCCTTCAACTGGTTAAAGTTGGTCTCCATGGGATTGCCTTCTTTCTTGAGCACTTCTTTATAAAAATCAGCCACGTTGGCGTTGTCTATATTGCCCTCGAAATTATACAGTTTCAGCCCTTCGAACTCTTCCTCTTCCTTGTCAGTATATTTGGTTATGTCATACGAACCCCCGATCTCGTTTTTCCAGATAGGATAGGTCTCATCCTTGCTGGTATCGAAGGGTAGGTTGACGTAATAGGTCCCGGAACGGTCAACCACAATGCCCTCTTCAAAAGCCCAGCTCATGTTGTCCTGAATATTCTTCATGTTCTTTCGATCGATCACGTACTGGTTTTCCTCCACAGATTTCTGCTGCCCCTGTGGCGTTTCCAGCATATTGGTCACCGTCTCTTTCACCACCGCTTTGTTAGAGGTGCTCTCCGAGCCAATAACTTTTATATTTCTCTCCACTTTCAGGGGGAACTCCATGGGGCTGGGCAACGGTTTTTTCTCTACGGGGTCCATGTACATGGTCACCTTTCCCTCATACTTCGCGGTGATATCCAAATCGGTGGGAAACTTTACTAGCGCACCCACGGCGATCGCCCACCATAAGATGGCAGCGAGTATAAGCAGTATCCCCAGGACAATCAAGATTTTCCCGAACAATCCCTTCATCTCATCCTCCTTTCAAACTCCCGTTTTCAAAAATATTTTCCACAACATAAGCCTGTTTCCTTCTACTTTACGACTTATTTATGAGAAAGGTCTCTGATGATTATCAATTCAATTTATAAATTAACATATTGTCAATAATACCTAGCTTTCTAGCAGGAATCGTACGTCATATCACTATTCTTTTTATCAACATTACACGCATATTATATACCCCGTTAATCTTTGTTTATTCAAAAAATCTTGGCGTAAATCGTATTGCCAGAATTGTTTGCCTTGCCGCGGCGAGAATATTAATTCCAAATTATGTGAGCTCACGTCCCAGCAACCTAGTCGAGCATCACGACTTTTCTCGCAATCTTTTTTCTTGAAAAAAGCGAATATTCACCAAGTTAATCGGGAATTAAAGGTGAAAAGGCTTCCTGGATTTAAGAGATGTTCCTCATACAGTACAAATATACGCCTGCCGGGTATGGCCAAAGATTATGCCATCAGCCCAATCGAACCTTTATCTGTTCCTTGCGGCGACACCCGTTGGGCCACACCATCCGCGAATCGGTCCGAGTTAAAATCCGAAGGCCTCATATACCAACTTCTCAGGATTAAGCCTTTTCGCCTTCCCGCAATCCATATTTCCACCCATAGCTTGGGTGAGTGGCAATCCACGCCAAGGCCTCAACAGCCTCCATCTCCAGGACGTCTCCGCCGTGAAGAATTATCCACTCTATCCATAGCCCTGAGCGACCTTAAGGGAATAAGTCGTTCGCGCAAACGATTCCTGATAAAACCCTCCCCTAATAGCGGGACTTTATTCCGTCATCGGGAAGTAACCACAATAATTGCTACCACCTGAATATTTCTGATACTTGAAATAGATGGGGCGCTCCACCATTACCGGCTTGCCAGCAAGCACACAGACGGAGACGTTTCCCCAGGCATAAATCATGTATTTGACGGTGACGGTCACCCGGGAGTGGGGTGGAAGTGTCAGCTCTTCCTTGGCAATATCCCCACCTGGCAGGTAAAAAACCAACTTCGCCCAGGTGCTTTCGGACTGCGGACTGAGGATGCAAATAAACTCCTCAAACGAGGAGGTGTTACACCCTTCGGAGAAATACCATACGGGGGAGAGGGCGTTTGAACCCCTTCCCACATCCCCGCCCAAAGCCCATCCATTACCATAATTGAAGTAAATAGGGCGTTCCGCCACTACAGGCCGGTCTGATGCGAGCACTATGGAGACGTCCATATTCGGGGCTTGACTATTCACAAATATAGTTCTTCTAGTTCTGGCGGCCACCGTTATATTTTTAACGATGGAATCACCAGATGGGCTGTAATAAGTGACTACCACGTTGGCGGTGGTGTCATTGGGGTTCTGAATACACAACCATTCCTCGAAATTCCTTCTGGTGCATCCCTCCGCGAAATACCAATTGGTGGCGGAGGCAATGGCTCCCATAGCCGCGCTCACCCCCCGCCACTTACCCGCATAATTGAAATTGATGGTCCTTTCCGCAACCAGGGTATGAGAGGGATTAATCGTGGTCAACTTTATAGAGACGCCACGACCGGGTCCTACCACCTCATTGACCTTCTGGGTAACCCTGGTATTCCTGGGTACATAAATTATCCTGCTTAAATTGTTGCTATTATCTTCCATAAGATAATCGGCGTTCACGCTGATGTCATAATCATGTGGATTGTATAGGCATAGCCATTCCTCGAATCCTTCCCCGGTAAAGCCTTCCGCGAAAAACCAAGTATTGGAGGGTTTATTGACCCCTAGGACGGTATGGCCTCCATTCACGCTATCCGTATTTACATACATAGGCCGTTCCGCCACCACGGGATAGGGTGTGGTTATCTGGATGGCCACATCCTTGCCCGCCCCTACCTCACCATTGACATTGATGGTGGTGCGGGAATTATTGTCCACGTAATACTGCTTTATCAAAGGTTGCCCCTCGTTGAAACAATAGGTAACCGTAGCGTTCATATTGACATCATTGGGGTTGATAATGGTCACCCACTCCTCAAAACCGGACCTGGTAGTTCCCTCCGCGAAATACCACTTCCTGGAGGCGCTATTGGCGATGGATATACTGGTATTAGCCTCGAGGCGAAAGCCGTCTTTGTAGACCACCTCGCCTTTGAGGAAGTGGGTTCCATCCGCATATTTGGTAGTGTCCATCAAGTGTACATAGGGTGACGATGTTTCCGTGCCCTCCGGCTGCCCATCGACATAATAATTCACCTGTTGCACCTGGCTCTCATTCAGCACCGATAGCTTCAATTCGGCTGGCCCAAAAAGCATAGCGCCATCCTCGGGTTTGATAAAGTAGGCACGGGGGCCCCCGCAGTGATGAAGCACGCCCCGGAAGATGGCTTCCGCCTCCCTATAGTTGTAGGCAGGATCTTTGAGTCTCTGTTCCTCCGCAGCATTGGAAATGAAAGACGCCTCGGTAAGGATGGCTGGCATATTTGTATGGTTCAGCACTCCCACATAATCGACTCTCCAAACTGGCGGGTTGGCGCTGGGAAGCCCTAGTTCCCATAGGAGCTCGTTCTGCACCTTGATGGCAAGGTCATAGGTTACATCGCCCGCCGCGGTGGATATAAGTGTCACGGTGTAATTGGCATTGGGGTCTGAATAAGCATTGTGATGCACGCTGATGAAACGGTCCACCCCTAGGTTATTGGCAAGGGTATAACGGTCCCTGATACTCACGTAGGTGTCCGTGGTGCGAGTCATATAGACCATGGCGCCCTCCGATTCTAGCATGTCCCTGAGCTTTAATGCCACATTTAGATTGACCACTTTTTCCTGGAAGCCAGTGGGCCCCACCGCCCCGCTGTCACTTCCTCCATGGCCTGGATCGACCACGAAGGACCAGCCCGCCAACATCTTCGATGCGCCTTCAGTCAAGCGGTTTCCCATAGGAAGAGAGAAAAACAGCGTCGAAAAAATGATGGCTATCAGCAAAATTCTGACAAAACATAAATTTCGCAAATTCCTGAACGTCCTCATTCTCTCAGCACCACCAACGATGGCTTTTACATTAATATTATCAACCTTTGAGCATCCACATTCCAATTATCGCAAAAAAGCTTCGTTAAAAACTTCATGAAAAATGAAATTTTATATTTATTTCGACAATTAGGCGTTCTTTCCTTAAAAAATGCCCCCATCAAGAAGATCCTCGAATTTTTCCCGCAATTTAGGAGGATTATAACCAATCATCTAGGGGAAAGTCAGAATTTTACAAAATGTTCGAAAAATCTTAAGCCGATCAGAGATTATCAGGCCAATAAACTGTGACGGTAAAGCGAAAGGCTTGGGCGCTAGATTATTCTTTTGGTACTTCTTTATCTCTTTTTGATGATGTAAAAATTTAAGTTGTGACAATGCAAGTAGAAAACGTTTTTCTCAGGAATGACGCGAAGCATCAGGCGAAGCGAAATCCCAAGAAGCACACGCCTTTTATGCTCGCATTGCCCCTTATTTAATTGCGTGGTAATATAGGCGCATGAAAAGAGTTCTGGTGCTAAATGCGACTTACCAGCCCCTTAACGTAGTAAGCGTAAAGAGGGCAGTGGTTCTTATTCTTAAAAATAAGGCGGAAATAATCGAGGAGGATGGCGGAAGCCTTAGATCGGAAAAGATGATCATGCCCATCCCTTCGGTAGTGCGTCTGGTATATTTCGTAAAAGTTCCTTACTGCGAAGGCATACCTCTTGCGCGACGCACGATTTTCGCTCGTGATAATTACTCCTGTCAGTACTGCGGCGCGAAGGCCGAAAGCATAGATCATGTGATCCCTAGGAGCAGAGGCGGAGACCATAGTTGGGAAAACGTGGTCGCCGCTTGTCGAAAATGCAATAGCAAGAAAGAGAACAAGTTGCCGGAAGAGGTGGGTTTAAGCCTAAGAAAGGTACCCCAGAGGCCCCACCGAAACCTTAGGATCATCGGCTCCGCCAGCGAAATCCATCCTTCCTGGAGCAATTACCTCGAGCTGGCCCCGATGAACTGACGACGATGATTCTTTGCGAAATGGAACGCGCAGTTAAGAAAAAGAAAATCCTCAAACAAACGTTCCTTTTAAGGTTCACTCGATAATAAGGAAATTCGGTACCGTATGCTAAGGGGTGAAAGATGGAAGTGGACAAATTAGCCATTTTTCCAGGAGATTATTTATATCCCGAGCGCCCTTATTCTCCCGCTATCATATGGGATAAACTCGTTTTTGTCTCGGGACAGCTGCCGGTTAAATCAAACGAAGTCGGAAAAGAGAGGGACATCAGGGAAGATGCCCTGCTAGTCCTGAAACAACTGAGGGATATTCTTGAGGAAGCGGGCTCTTCTCTTGACAATGTGATAAAAGTCACTGTCTATCTCTCCAGGATTGAAGATCTAGCCGCTTTCAACGAAGTATACGAAGAGTTTTTCCATGCTCCGTTACCGGCGCGCACTGCAGTGCAGGCTCAGATACCGGGGGGGCATCTTTTGGAAATAGACGCCATCGCCTTCATCAGCAAAGAATGAGTTAATTAGTAAGTGGATCGTAAAATCAAGACCTTTGGCATTTTTCCCAATAACGATTCGCCATCCGCCATGTTACGCAACAACCATATTTATCCAGAAAACAGATTGAAACTTTTTGATGAAAAAGTAGACATTGAGGTCATTGACCTCTTTGTATCCCTATGTGAGTCTATATGCTAGACTGGTCTTGCCCCGATGAAATCATTGGTTTTTACAGTAGTAACTGAGTTCGTTCTAATCCCTTATAACCTGCACCCATAGTCATTTTTGTGTACACCAGCGTGTGCTAAAATAATCTCAAAACATCATTAAAAAATGTTCATCAAGTGGAATTTTCATGGAGTCAATCCACCTTGCGGTAAAGAAACCGCCTAAAGCAAACAAAAAGGGGGATTTGGCGGAGGTCTGCGGTAGTGGCAAGCTCCACCGTTACCCCATAGTGGTCATTCATGGCTTCGGAAATAGCAACCGGAGATCGGCTTCCATGCGCAAATACCTTCAACGCCATGAATTCGAGGTATACTATATTCCTCTTCCATTCATGGCTTTGGGTGATATTAGAAAGAATGCCGACCTTCTTGAGAAGAAGATTGCCGAGATTAAAATTCTACTGGGAGCCAATCACCTCAACGCTATCTGCCTAGATGAGGGCGGAATTACATTACGCTACACTATGGAGAAACTCCATGGTATACCTTATATACATAAAGTTATCTTTCTCGCCAGTCCACTCAAGGGCACTTACATGCTCCTATTTTTCGCGCTATTCACAGCGGCACGCCAAACATTTCCCCATTCATCCTTATTTCGTGATTTACAGCAAGAGCCAATCGACCAAGAGGCATTGGCGAAATACCACTCCATCTATCCACGTTACGGCTTATTGATGTTTCCGAGAAACTCCTACTTCCTAGAAGGTGCTAAAAACTTTGAATTGAGTTGGTTTATTACTCGTTTCGGCATTTCTCAATCCAGAAGGGTCTTTACTTTAGTAATGGATATATTGGAAACAGATATCCATGATGAGCTCGACAGGGAATCAAGGTATCAGGAGGTAAGGAGTCGGCTTGAAGAGCTTGACCGCGCCATCGAGGAGAATCCACATGACGGGAGCCTTTTCCTTTTGAGAGGAAAATTTTTCCTGGAAATGGGCTATTGGAGCAGAGCCATCAAAGATCTGAGCTTGGCTATCAAATTAAAACAAGGTTTGCCCGAAGCTTTCTATCTCAGGGCTTTAGCATATCGCAGGAAGATCGATTATAACGAGAACCCAATCCAAAATCGGGCGATAGCGGATCTAACCAGAACAATAAATATGAAGCCTGGATTCGCTGAGGCATACTATCAAAGAGGTTTGTGTTACGCGCTGTTGGGCTCATGGAACGATGCCATGAGCGACTTCGATCACGCCTTAATACTTAACTGTGATTTCTATCCCGCTTACTTGGCTAGAGGTCTGGGAAGGAAGAAAATGGGTGACTTTCGAGGAGCATTGGAAGACTTGCGTGAGGTGCTACGACTTCATCCCGACAGCCAGGACGCACTCCATCTGATGGAAGATATTCGTCTATAACGGTCGCCCAGGGATGGCGAAAAGCATTCAGCGCGCTTCCAGTTCCTTCACCAGATACCGAACAGCTCTTTCCGCCAATATTTCCAAGTCCTCGGTAGGAAGAAAATTAGACGCCGAGGCGTCGAAAAAAACTCTCGCTTCCGCGGGGAACTCCTCGTCAGCGCGGTTATAAACGATCAATAAAGGTATGCGTGGTAAAACCTTCCAGATGAAAGCTATATCTCCGAGGTTTTCGCGCTCCAGCTTTTTCTTCTCTATCCAAGCTAAGAGATTTTCTTCCTTTCCATCAAGCTCTCTGGCGAGAGGCTCCTCCACATCGGCTCTAAAAGAGGACTGATGATAACGAGCTCCAGGAAGATCTCGATAAGCTATCCAAACATTTTCCATAACACCACCGATAGAATCCACCAAGTAATGCAACAACAGAAGAGTGTCTACCTCGTCCGCTGGCTCCTCCTCTATATAAATTTCTCCTTGGGGAAAAGATATTTGAGCCTCCCTGCCCATATAGACGATGGTTATCTTCATCCGCTGATAAGAGTATGAACCTCCACCCCGTGAGGAGATCCAGGTAGGGTCCGTTTTCGCCAGCTTATCCCGAGCCAGCCTCAAGGCATCCTCATATTCTCCCATAAATAATTCATCCTACCCTATTTTTAAAACGCGTCTCTATAACTGAAAATCACGATACTTTCAAATCAAAGAGTTCTCTCAATGCGATAAATGGCGAGCGCCTCGTAATTTTTCCCACTAATATTTTCCGACAAACGCTCGGAGATCGAAAGACTTAGGATCAATTTGATCGCTTGACTGTCCATCGGTATCGAACCCCATTGACTCCGTTCAGGAAAAATTTACCAAAAAATTCCACGCTTAAAGCTGTCATCTTAGCAGGAACCGCTTCAAGTGATATGGGGAAAAATCACATAACGATAGTTCTTCTTCCATTTAGTATCAAATAAACTTTACCTTAACCGCTATTCATAAGAAGAAATCATCTTCTTCCTACACTGCCACCGACTATTTTTTTACAACATCTCTCCTTTGACAACTCAATCGGTCCCTAACATTTGTGAAACTCATACTTAATCGCTCCGCATTAGGATAATAGATATAAATCATTTTCACCATTCAAAGACTCAACAATAATTTCTTATAGTATTAATAGCAAGCTTATTAGTATGGGAAAGGAGGAGAGATGAGTCTAAAAGGCACGCGCACGGAGAAGAATATCCTTACCGCGTTCTGCGGGGAATCTCAAGCAAGGAATCGATACACTTATTTCGCCAGCGCAGCCAGGAAGGAAGGCTTTATACAGATCTCCCAAATATTTGAGGAAACCGCCAACCAGGAGAAAGAACATGCCAAGAGGTTATTCAAATTGCTGGAGGGAGGAGGAGTAGAGATACAAGCCACATTTCCGGCGGGAATAATAGGAAACACCGCTTACAATCTGAAAGAAGCGGCGCAGGGGGAGAATTACGAGTGGACCGAGATGTACCCTACCTTCGCCAAAGTAGCGAGGGAAGAGGGTTTTGGCGAGATCGCCGATATCTTCGAATCCATAGCCGTTGCTGAAAAGCAGCACGAACGCCGCTATCTTGGGTTTCTCGCCAATGTGGAGGGAAACAAAGTTTTTCGACGCGATAAGAAAGTGACCTGGCGCTGCCTCAATTGTGGCTACCTCCATGAAGGCGAGGAGGCGCCTGATATTTGCCCGGCTTGCAATCATCCTCGAGATTTTTACGAAGTGTTAGTAGAAAACTGGTAGCTATAATGATTAATGCTCAAACATGCTGGTAGAATTGTATAGTAAGGAAAAATAAGGGTTAGATGAAGGAGGGTCTATTATGACTGCTAGATTACAGATTTACAAGTGCGAGATTTGCGGAAACATCGTAGAGGTGCTTCATGAAGGACGTGGCGAGTTAGTCTGCTGCGGGAAACCAATGATATTACAAGAGGAAAACACCGTTGACGCAGCGGTGGAAAAGCACGTCCCGGTAATTGAGAAGACCGATGCGGGTATTAAGGTGCTGATCGGCAGCGTGGCTCACCCCATGGAAGAGACCCATTATATCGAATGGGCGCAGTTGATTGTGGGTGATAAATCTTTCCGGATTTTCCTCAAACCAGGCATAGCGCCGGAAGCATTGTTCGACTCTCCATCCGGTGAAATCGTAGCCAGGGAATACTGTAACCTGCATGGCCTGTGGAAATCGTAATAAAAAATTACGGTCTGTTCAACATATTGGGCAAATGCATTTTTAAAAACGTCCGACTCACAATAGCGGGACTTTATCAGGTACCCGCTTAATAACTCATTCATCATTATAAGAGACCCTGGGAGAGAGCGAAGGGATCTTCCTGGCTGGGAATGCCGCGTGCTCGCCGGCTAAGCGCGCTGAAACAACGCTTGAGCACCCGATAACGTTCCACCATATCAACGCGCGGAACTACTCTCTCCTCCTCGGAAAGTTTGACGTAGACGCGGCAGAGGTCTTCCAATTCAACTAGCCGAAAATTCTCCCGGGACCAGACCCAAAAGGCGTGAATGGCCGCGCCCAAAGCCACTCCCTCGCCCATAACGGGCACCACCGGAGTCTCGAAGATATCCGCGATGGCTTGTCTCCAGACCTCCGACCTGGATAAGCCGCCCGTCAACCTGATTTCCTTTGCTCTGGCCGGTATACGCTGGCATCCGTCAGCCATGTTAAGAAGAACCCCATCCATTATCGCTCGACAAAGCAACTTTGTGGTAAAATCCCCCGGGGCGAAACCGAAGAAAATGCTACGCCCATTTGGAAGATCGGGAGTGCGTTCTCCCTCGAACCAGGGAAGAATCATCCTTCCTCCCTCACCAGGAAGGGAAGCGGAGGCCAACTCCTCGAATTCCTCATGGCTTAAATCAAAAGCGTCTCTCAACCGTTCATAGGCGTTTGCTAAATTAGAGACACATATAAGCGAAAGGTAATATCCTGTGGAATCGCAGAAACAGGCGATCTCACCCTGTGTGTCCACAAAAGGACGCTCAAGGACGGTGTATCCTGTGCCGCTGGTTCCCAAGCTGATGGTGAATATACCCGGACGGACATTTCCCGTACCGACAGCCCCGTACATATTGTCGCCGCTTCCCGCATCAATGAGACAGTTGGAAGGGAGACCATAGCGTTCGGCCAGGGAAGGTTTGATGGTTCCAATAGAAACATCCGGCTCTAGCACTTCGGGAAGCTTTTCCCACAGGTCACCGGAGATGGCCTCTACTAACCGACGGGACCATCGCTTATTCACCGGGTCCCAAAGGGCTGTACCTGAGGCATCACCATATTCCATCACCCTCCTGCCAGTAAGCACAAAATTGAGATAGTTATGTGGAAGAAAAAAGGTGGAGGTTTTTTCGTATGTTTCGGGTTCGTGAACTTTCATGTGTAAGATTTTGGAAGCGGTATATCCAGGGCGCATAGTATTCGCCACCTCGGCTACCACCGCGTTCTCTCCTCCTACCAGACGTGTCAGATGCTCGGCCTCGGCGGCGGTGGAGTAGTCGTTCCAGAGCTTAGCCTGATCC
>JACVIX010000068.1 GCA_015711725.1 Candidatus Geothermincola primus
GAAGCGCCTAAGTTTCTCCTTCATGTCCCCCTCATCCATAGGATCCCTAGGATCGCCCTTGGGAATATCCACCTGCCTGACCAGTTTTTCCCCGCTTTTAAGTAAAATCTCCACCCTACTGGCGGTCTTTTCCGGATAAAGTTGGTTCAATTCTTCATCCATTCGCACGCTTACCCTCTTCGCCAAGTTATGCAAGTTTTGGTCAGACATACGCTTCTCCGTTAGCTGCCGCGGTCCCAACTCCCCATCGAGTAGAGCAGCGGCGACCACGTAAGGAATGGAAAACTGCGCGGCCACAAAAGAGCCGCCCGCTTCCACCCCTTTGCCCACCGCCAGGGCTCCGATGGCGTAGGTGGAGACTTCAATTTTTTCAATTTCATCTGGGTCTATTCTCCTTTCCTCTATCAAAGAGAGCACCGCCTGAATGGAACCGTGGGTATGTCGACATGAGGAATAGGGTTTGCAGTACATATCCATAAGGGTATAATGCTCTCCCAGACCTTCGGTGATCCTTTCCAGGACAGGTTCTCCCCTGACGGTAATCTGGGTGAAACCCCCTTTCAGTTCCGAGCCTTCCAAAACGTAGGGAGCTCCCTGGATGCCCACTTCCGCCAGGCAAGCGGCGAGGATGCCCGCGCAAGCCGCTTGCCCCCCTTGAACAATCTTGATGGTGTAACCTCCCATCAGCTCCTCGGCCATGGAAAGAGGGACCAAGTAACCAGCGTTGCCCAGTGCATTGAGTATTCCCTCTTCGTCCAGGGACATAAGTTTAGCTGCTGCCGCCGCCGCCCCGAAGGTGCCACAGGTTCCGGTGGGCAGGAACCCAGAAAGGGTGTGGGTGGGATGTACGGAAGAGGCGATACGATTGGCCACCTCATAACCGGCCACCAGCGCTTCCAACACCTTAACCCCCCGTACACCAAGGCTCTCCCCAATCGAAAGGACGGCGGGCATTACCGCCGACACTGGATGATTTCCCCCAAAACGTAGCCCGTCCTGTGCCTCCATGGCCTCCGCGGTAACTCCATTGACGAAAGCGGCATGGTAGAGATCGCCTTTGATCCCGCATCCAATAAAGGTAACTTTTGGTGAACCTCCCAGGGAACGAAAATAATCCACGATCTTTTTCACCGCTTCCAGTTCCAGAGAGCCGTAGACATTTGCCACGTAGTCCATCAGATAGAGCTTGGCTTTAAATACCACCTCGGCGGGGATACGATCCAGGGTAAGCTGGTGACAGAACTCAGCCAGCCTGCGCGTCTCATTCACAAGCATGCACCTCCCCATTGACGATAACCAGCAAACGTTTCATTTAAAACCAAACATATCAGGTAAGTTGATCACCCATCTCCTTGAGCCAATCTTTGCCCATATCTACTTTATGATGGAAAGAGCTGACGAATTCTGTCCTGGAATCTATCGATATCGCATTCTAGATGGGATAATGCTCCTCTCCAGAACAACCCGCTCCTTTTACTTCGGCTCTCCTTTACGGAGGGATCAGTGGATGATCAATTCTATAGCCTCATACATATCCTCTCTTGAGATAGATGGTAATCATCCTCATGGGATCAAGGACCTCCCTTATCACCCGTAGTTCCTCCGAGGTGGGGGGCTCGGTCTCATGCACATCATCGGCTACCTTCAAATCCCAAGGAGTGTTTTCCAGGATCTCCTCCACCGTGTTTCCTGGGTGGTAGGAAGCAAGGTAAGCCTCCTTTGTCTCAGCGTCGAATCGCATTACTCCTTTGTTGGTGATAATCACCTCTGGTCCACAATCCCCAGGCAGACCCCACTTTTCCCGAGAGCCGGGGCCATCGATATATCCCGGGGTAGTGATGAAATCCACCCTTTCCGCCAAGCGCCTGCGGTCGTGCAGGGCGATGATCAAAATCCGGCGAGCCAGTAGCCCAATGGGATTCGCCCCCCCGCTTCCCGGCAAGCGGCTCTTGGGCTGATGATAATCCCCGATAACCGTGGTGTTGATATTGCCATACTTATCTACCTGGCTTCCGGAGAGAAAGCCCACATCTACCTTCCCCGCTTGTAAAAACATGCCCATGATATCCACCAGCGAACCGATCATCGCCGCTCCGGGATTGAGGCAGGGGTCCCCTACCGAGAGGGCTGGCCTCTTTGGCTGGGCGTCATAGACCCCAGACTCCTGCATTAGCCGGGCGCGGGGGGCATGGATATGTTTGGCGATATTGGCGGCCACCGTGGGGAACCCGGTGCCCACGATAACCAAGTCCCCATCGCGTATCTCCCTGGCGCCACAACATGCCATCAACTCGGGCTTGATGTAGTCGGTTGTCTGTTCGCTCATGGGGCATCCTCCTCAATAGGCATAACTGACCGGAAAGCTGTAGTCGAAATCCGCCTGCAAGTTCTTGAACTGAGCGTATCCGAATCGCTCAATATAATGTTGTATATAGGCGGTGCGATCCTCCACCCCATACACCCACTCCTCAAGGAACTCTTTAAATCCCTCCACGCTGTTGGAAGCTTGCTGATACATGCTGCCGAAAGCGAAGTCCACATCGTAGAAACCGGGAGTATAGCCGGGATGAGCCCCGAAAGGTTCCTCCACAACCGCCACCACGTTGAAGTCCGCGACGATGGTACGGGAGGGGTCCTTGCCTATCACTTCCCGGCTTACCAGCCTCTCACAGCTTATGATTACCTTCTTGGAGGCGTTGGCCCCCACCTTACAATCACCCTCGATCCCCCACACTTGAGCGTTCCCCTCCTCATCCGCCTGCTGAACGTGGATGATGGCCAGATCTGGGTTCAAAGCTGGGACCAGTAAAACCGGGCTTCCATCAAAGGGGGAATCGATAAGTTTGTACTTGTTCTGTCCCATAAAAGAGCGCACGTTGAGCAGATCCGAACCCACCATATCCTTCACCGGTATGAAAGGTATGCCAAGCGCTCCCGCCAGGAGCATCATGGGAAGGGAGAGGTTGGTATATTCCTCGATCTCTATCTTATGGGGTATCCCCTTCTCCAAAGAGCGGCGAAAACATCGCCCCAGCCCGTAAACTCCCAGGGAGAGGAAGGTGGAAATGAAGCGCTTCACCACCCCCGCGCCGATCATCATATCGAAATCATCGGCGGCGTTGCTCCGGGTAATGGTGAGGTCTTTCTTGCCCTGCCGTATAATTTCATGGATGGCGGAAAAAGGCGTTCTGCATATGTAACCGCCTATAAATATGAAGTCCCCATCGTGCACATAGCGCTCTATGGCTTCTTTCATGGTCATTACCTTACTCATGCTTACCTCCTCGCGGCCTCCTAAAAATACACGGAATCAGCTTATAACCCAAGGGACATAATAGTTTCCCCTATCCCCGGTCCTATATTTCATATTGGTAACGGTTGATGATCTCGTTCTGCGCCGTGTCGCTCAAACCGACGAAGAGCACCGAGTATCCACTGAAGCGGACGGTGAGGTCACTATAACGTTCTGGATGCGCCTGGGCATCCCTCAGCACCTCGGTGTCCACCATGTTGAACTGGATCTGCATACCGCCCTTCTGAAAATATCCCATAATCAGGTCCATCAGCTTCTCACCATCGGTGCGTTTGCCAGAGAACCTCATGTTCAGGTTAGCTCCGTTGTATACCCTGGTCAGGGGGAGCTTAGTGACCGAGTTCATCAACGCGGTGGGGCCCTCCACCGCGCAACCGTTGGAGGGGGTGATTCCGTTGCCCAGGACATCTCCTGCATACCTGCCGTCAGGGGTTGCCCCAGTAAAAGAACCCATCGCCAGATGGAAGCCCACAGAAAACACTCCTGGCCAGAATGCTCCTCCACGATAATTCCTATATCCCTTCAGCAGGTCGCAGAAGTGATTTAATACCCGTACGGCCATAGCGTCTGGCTCATCCAGGTCATTTCCGTATTTAGGTATCTTGCGCAGGAAAAAGTTGCGTTTGTCCTCAGCGTCCATCCAGTCCTCCGCCAGCCAGGAAACCAGATCCTCAAGACGAACCTGCCCATCCTCGAATACCGCTTTTTTCACCGCGTAGAGACTGTCCGCGATGTTGGAAAAGCCCATCAATTGCACCCCAGTGGAGTTGTAGACAGCCCCTCCTTTGGTAAGGTCCATACCTTTCTCCAATGGTCCATCGATCATAGCCGAGGCGAAAGGAGAGGGCACATTCTCCGCGATGGCTTGGTCAAGCCCCCACATCCCCTTGACCATTTGCCCAAGAAAATGGGACATCTGGGCATGATAAGCGTTCCAAACATCGTCGAAGGACTTAAAAGATATAGGATCGCCCGTCTCTATTCCCGACTGATACCCGAAAATATTATCTATGCCGTTGGACAGGGCGAACTCCACGCATTTGATCCCGTTGAACTGAACGGCGAAGGTGGAACCGAAAGTTTTCCCTTGAGCGTTGGGCTCAAGACAACCCACCACCCCATAATTGCGGGCATCCTCCAGAGTATGGCCCGCATCTATCAGCGCTTTAATAATAACATCGTCATTGAAGAAATGCAGAGGCACTCCATCCAGAGCATAATTTACGGCGCGAAGTAAAAAATCTTTGGGGGATTTGGAGCTGATCCTTACCCCGAAATTAGGTTGAACGGTGCGAATATCGGCAAAGGCGTCCAGCCCGATATAACTCAATTCCGTGGTGGCGTCCTCGCCATCGGTACCAATTCCTCCCACGGTGACGTTTTGGGTGGTCTTACCCTCCGTTCCCTCCCCGCCGGGAATAAAAGCCTCTTCCAGAACGTTCCAAATCTCGCACGTTTTGATAAAGAGAAGGGAGAGTAACTCCTGGGCTTCTTCCCTGCTTATCTTACCTGCCTCCAGATCCGCTTCATAATAGGGCCTGAGAATCTGATCGATACGACCCAAGGAGATGGAATTGCCCCCCGACTCAATTTGGGCGATAAGGTGGATGAAATAGAGGCTCTGTACCGCCTCCCGAAATGTGCGTGCAGGGTTTTCCGGAACCCATTCGCACACCCTGGCGATCTCCAGGAGTTCCTCGGCTCTAATGGGATCTTTCTCTTCCTCCGCCATGACCCGGGCAAGCCGGGCATACCGGTGGGCGAACTTCACTGCCGCCCTCAATGACCTGATCACCGCCAGGTAGAACAAACCTTTCTCCCCAGACTTTTCCTCCGGCGACAATCCCTCATACCTCTCCTCCGCTTCAGCGATAATCCCTTTTAAGCCCAAATTAAGGACCTTTGGATGATTCATGGTGAAATGACCGATGCCATAGGTAATCTCCAGCATGATGGTGAAGATATATTTATCCATATCCTCCTGAACATCCAAGGGGATTAAGTCCGCCATCCGATCCTCCACTGTCTTGCCTCTCCAGAATGGAAGAATCTCCTCTTTCAGCTCTCTCTTCTCCTCCTCGCTTATGAACGCTCTCTGGAGGATGCGTTTATCCATCCCATCTAAATCCCCCTCTATCCACCTGGACTTGTTTTCCGGGAATAGGGGGGCTCCCTTGAGTTTGCTGGTGCGACAACCCACGATGAGCTCGTCGTCTCTTATAGTCACGGTGATATTGGAGAGGATATGCTCCAAAGCCATGCTCATGCGGGTCAAGGGGTGTCTGTCCCAGTTTTCCGCCATAGATTGGGTGAGATAGCGCGCTCGTTCCACGCAAACTTCCTGCGGGGCTTGAACTATGCGCTCCCTTAACCTCCTTACCCGAGGCCTCACCGGAGTATGCACGAAAGCAGATGAGGAACTCATGGATTCCTCCTTTCCCTCAAGCAATCGTCTCTTCTCAACCTCATTTTATATATTCAGTAATTTTTTCAAGAAAAACCATGACGTGTCCCAAGGTATCTAACATGCCCGGCGTCCCCTTCTCTTCTACTTCACTTTTATATCCATGAAACCCACCAATATAGCGTCTCTGATCTTCACCGGAAGCACTTTGTTCAGAAAGATAAAGAAGCTGTCCCGAAAAGCGAAGCGGGTATAGAGAGGTGGTTTTTTCCTCTTGAGCACCTTCACGATCTTCTCCGCCGCCTGGACGGGATTGGGGGCGGTCTTAATCAGCTCATTATCGCGATCTATAAACCTCTTAACCCTTTCCCTATAGGGTGAACCTTCCGGCGGAAGCTTATGTATCTTGGCGGCGAAACTAGTGGAGACCTGGGCGGGCTCTATCAAACCCACCCGAAAACCAAAGGGCTCCAGCTCTAGGCGGAAGGCTAAAAGCATGCCTTCTATGGCGTACTTGCTAGCCGTATAGATGGATTCGAAGGGAAATGGTATCTGTCCCACAAGTGAGGACATAGCGATGAGTTTGCCCCCTCCCGCCTCCCTCATGGATGGGATGAAAGCCTGAAAAATGGCGGCGGCGCCGATCACGTTTATCTCCAAACACTTCAGGGCGCTCTCTAGGTCTATCTCCTCGAAGGGTCCGAAAAAGCCGATGCCCACGTTGGAGAGGACGATATCCACTTTGCCGTATTTCTCCAGCACTTGATCGCGGAAGTTCAATATACCCGGGCGATCGGTGATATCCAGTTTAACCAGCAAGTGGTCCCCGCCTATATCCTTAAGCTCTTTTTCCAGGGAATCCAGCCCTTCCCCATCAACGTCAAAACCCGCCACTTTATCTCCCTCTCGAGCCAGGATTTTTGCTACCTCGCGCCCCATACCCTGAGCCAGACCGGTTATTACCACAATCTCAGCCATCTCCCATCCTCCTCATTCTCCTGTATATTTTCCCGGCGACGGTTCCCTCTCATACGAACCGCTCTGGTACCATTCCTTCATCTGCATCATCGATTCCCTGAAATCTGGGTAGATAAACTGATAACCTGTGGACTTGAGTTTGGAGTTGTCCACCAGATAGTCATCATAGAGAAACCTTACCGCGTCGTATTCCAGGTCAGGTATTATCCCTTTGCGCCGGGCTTTCCACCCCTCCAAACGGGCTGAGATCTTCACTAGCCAAAGGGGAATATGCAGCTTAGGCGGTTTGGTGGAGAAAGCCTCCGCCGCCAACACCAAGGCTTCCTCTACGGTGGGATGGCTATCATCGGCGATATTGAAGACCTCACCCAATATGCCCTCCTGTAAGGAGAGGTGATACACTGCCCCTGCCACGTCCTCCGCTCTCACGTTGGATAGGCGCTGCTTGCCGCTCCCCGGAATGGCGGTGATGGAAGTTGGCCTGGAAAAGGCTTTTCCGGCGCCGTCATTACACCGAGGCCCATAAACCGTACAGGGTCGAGCGATAATAGCGGGAAGCCCTTCCTCCATACGTTTGAACACCACATCCTCCCCCTCTTTCTTGCTGCGCCCGTAATCATCCTGTGGATTGCGGGGATGATCCTCAGTGAAGGGGGTTCCCCGGTAAGGGCCATAAACATCGGTGGAGGAGACATGCACGAATAGTCTCACTCCGGCTTCCAGAGCGAGTTTGGTTATGCGTTCCACTCCTTGCACATTGGTGGGATAGAGTTGCTGATAAGGGGTGGAGAAATTACAGATGGCGCCCATATGGAAGACCCGGTCAACCCCTCCTTCAAAAAGCGGCGGAAGGGTTTCCGGTCTGGTAAGGTCCGCTCCCACATATTCCACTCCTAGGCGATCGAAGAAAGAGGTATCCTTGCGCGGACGGGCTGTGGCCCTCACTCGCACCCCTTTGGAGACTAAATACTCCACTAAATGGCTTCCCATAAAACCGGCGGCGCCAGTAACCAAGGTTATTCCTTTGAATTCCATCGCATTCCCCTTTCCCCGTAACCACCTAAGCGTTTACCAAACACCTAAAAAGCGCTATCTAGTCGCCTTCCCGCATCTTCCATTTTCAACTTCCCGTAAAAAGCGAGGTTTTGAGAAAATGCCCTCGACCGAGACATACTATGCGAACTAGGCAGCTTAATCGGTGAGTAGGCATCAACCCACTCACTCCTTCTCTTTTCCCTTTTTTCCCTTTTCCTCTCTCCCGTCAGCTATCTCTTTTCTCGCCCTCTTCAACCAGTTCACATAGGTGCGGTTGAACTGCAGACCCAGCTCGGCGGTGAGCCGCACATAATCGGGATAACCGCTCCAATGGGCAATGTTCTTTTTTCGCCTCTCCAACTGTTCTTCATATATGCGAATCTGTTCGTCTATAATCTTCAGGGCTTGATCTCTCTCGCCGAAACCAAAGAAGACGAATCGGAGCAGGAAAGGATCCCGGATAAGCATGCCTTTGTCCGGGAAACTAGCCAGCCACCTGGCGAATTCCTCCCTCCCCTTTGGGGTGATAGAATAGAGTTTCTTGTGGGGGCCTCCATCATCGGAGGGCACGACATCCTGCATGGAGACTAGTCCCTCCTTCTCCATATCTTTAAGGGACCTGGATATCTGGCCATAATTGATAGTCCACATGTGCCCGAAATTCCTCTGGATATGCTTCATGATGCGGTAACCATGCATGTCCTGATAGTGTAAGAGCCCTAAAATGGCGTATTTGATAGCCATTTGTTTTTCTCCTCTTCGTTTCTCCTCTTCGTCTTTCACAGCGGGATAACTATGTATAAAGTATATACTAATAAAGTATATAGTTATCGATTTAAATGTCAATAAAGTCTTTGATGTTCTCGCATCGGTGCGAGGAGAACTGGATTTTCCTTGGAAGAGGATCGCCAACCTTTATTGCTCTTTTTTCTAACCCAAAGTAGCTCAACCTGTGGAAAAAAGTTAAACAGGTGTTTCTCTTCTCTATCAACGCCGGGGTATAAAGATGGGCGCGACCCTTCTCACTAAAATGCGTCTATACGTCGTTTATATCAAGTCCCCTTCTCCTGGTCCTCTCCTGGAGCCGGATGCATGGGGAATATATTTAGTAAATCCTGGGGGTTCCCTATCCAGAAATCAGGTCTCTCTTTCTCTAGCACGTCGCGGGGGAAGGGACCCCAAACCACCGCGCCCGCCGCCATAGCCGCTTGATGAGCGGATTTAATATCGAAGGGGCTGTCGCCAATATAGACGGCTTCATGGGGCGACGCCCGCAGTCTTTTCAACGCCTCCAGAAGCGGGGCGGGGTGGGGCTTATGGTCTTTGGTATAATCGGCAGAGATCAACAGAGCAAATAAATCGTTCATGCCATAGTGATACAATTCCCGGCGAGCGGTGAAATCTCTCTTGGAAGTGACCACACCTAAGACGTATCCTCTCTGCTTCAACTCCCTTAACGCTTCCTCCACCCCTGGAAATGAACTGGATAACTCATCGAAATGCTCATCGTAAATTCTCTGATAGAGGGCGCATAACTCGTTCGCTCTTTGGGGATGGAAATCCCTCATCTGCAGATGCAGGGGGCGTCCAATCTGGGAGAGAAAGACCTCGTCGCTGGGCACGGGGATTCCCGCCAAGCGAAAGGTCTCTCGAAAGGTATAAAGTATCAGCCGGGTGGTATCTATAATGGTACCATCCAGGTCGAAAAGTATGTATTTAATTAAATCAAGTTGGGACATTTATTCGTAATACCTCATGGTGTAATTCTTCTCATAGATATGGGCTCCTTTCTATCGATTGTTTTCCTGCTACTTAACAGTTGATGTGGTAGCCCAGACCGCTATCAATCTACAGACATTTTAGGACATGACCTCTTAAGGATATATACATTCAATATAATATTCGAGCCGATGAAGGTATAAAGTATCAGCCGGGTGGTATCTATAATGGTACCATCCAGGTCGAAAAGTATGTATTTAATTAAATCAAGTTGGGACATTTATTCGTAATACCTCGTATTCAAAACACATATACTCAATAATAATAGTCGAGCCGACCGCGCCGCGGCCGGCTCGCAGTTCCATTACCGGAAAGGTTAAAAAGGAAGGGAGCGCGATGAGTTATTCTCCCGCATAGACGCTCTCCCCAACCCTCTCGAAAGTGAAATTCCCATCCGGGTCCACGTCAACCTGGATAAGGTCCCCTTCGGTGAACATCCCTTCCAACAGCTTCCGCGCCAACCGGTCCTGGATTTCACGCTGGATCACTCTCTTCAGTGGCCGTGCGCCGTAATTTGGATCGAACCCCTCTTCGGCGATAACTTCCTTGGCCCGGTCGGTGAGCTCTATATCCAGCTTACGATCGGCAAGTCGTTCGCGCAGATACCCAATCTGGATTTCCACGATCTGCTTTATCTCTTTCATTCCTAAGGGGTTAAAGATGATGATCTCATCCAGCCGGTTGAGAAACTCGGGACGGAACTGTCCTTTCAAAGCCTCCATCACCAGAGAACGAATGTCCTCCATATCCTTTCCCACCAGGTCCCTTAGGAACTGGCTGCCCACGTTGGAGGTCATGATGATCACCGTGTTCTTGAAATCCACCGTCCTCCCGTGACCATCGGTGAGTCTCCCGTCATCCAATATCTGTAGTAGGACATTGAAGACATCGGTGTGGGCCTTTTCTATCTCGTCCAGTAGAATGACCGCGTAAGGCCTACGCCGCACCGCCTCGGTGAGCTGACCACCTTCTTCGTAGCCAATATAACCTGGTGGAGCGCCGATCAGCCTGCTCACCGTATGTCGTTCCATATACTCGCTCATGTCCAATCGAATCATGGCTCTCTCATCATCGAAGAGGAACTCGGCAAGCGCACGTGCCAGTTCCGTCTTGCCCACTCCGGTAGGCCCTAGGAACATGAAAGACCCTATGGGCCGATTGGGATCCTGCAATCCCGCCCTGGCCCTGCGAATGGCGTTGGAAACTTTTTCCAGCGCCTCCTCCTGGCCCACTACCCTCTGGCGCAGGCGTTCCTCCATGTGGATGAGTTTATCCACCTCGCCCTCCAACAACTTGGATACTGGGATGCCCGTCCAGCTGGATACCACCTCGGCGATGTCCTCGTCGTCTACCTCCTCTTTGAGCATCTTACGGTCCTTTTGCAGCTCAGCTAGCCTCTGATTCTCTTCCTCCAGCTTCTGAGTAAGCTCCACCACCTCTCCATAGCGGAGGCGGGCGGCTTTCTCCAAGTCCCCCTCCCGCTCCGCTTTCTGTTCCTGGTACCGAGCCTCTTCCAATTTTTCCTTAAGGACGCGAATGCGTGAGATCGCCTCTTTCTCCGCCTGCCAGTGCGCTTTCATCTCCGCGCTCTTTTCTTTCAGATCAGCAAGTTCCGCGTCTAGTTTTTCCAGCCTCTCCCTAGAGGCTTTGTCCTTCTCCTTTTTCAAGGCCTGACGCTCGATCTCCAGCTGCTTGATCCTCCGTTCTACCTCGTCTATCTCCATGGGCATGGAATCTATCTCGATACGCAGCCGGGAAGCGGCCTCGTCCACCAGATCGATGGCTTTATCCGGAAGATAACGATCGCTGATGTAACGATCCGAAAGCATCGCTGCAGCAACCAAGGCGGCGTCCTGGATGCGCACGCCATGATGTACCTCGTAACGCTCCTTGAGGCCCCGGAGGATGGCGATGGTGTCCTCCACATCCGGCTCGCCTACGTACACCGGCTGGAAGCGCCGCTCCAGCGCGGCGTCCTTCTCGATATATTTCCTGTACTCGTCCAGGGTGGTAGCGCCGATGCAGTGGAGTTCCCCCCGGGCCAAGGCGGGTTTCAGCATATTGGAGGCGTCAACCGCCCCCTCGGCGGCGCCCGCTCCCACCAGAGTATGCATCTCGTCGATGAAGAGGATTATCTCCCCCTCTGAGCTGGTGATCTCTTTTAGCACCGCTTTCAGGCGGTCCTCGAATTCCCCGCGATACTTAGTCCCTGCCACTAAAGCGCCAATATCCAGGGCAATGATGCGCTTATTTTTTAGCCCTTCGGGCACGTCTCCCTCCACCACCCGCTGGGCCAGACCTTCCACGATGGCGGTCTTGCCTACTCCGGGATCGCCGATGAGCACCGGGTTATTCTTGGTGCGCCGTGATAATACCTGTATGACTCGTCGAATCTCGGCGTCGCGTCCGATCACCGGATCTAACTTGCCCCGGCGCGCCAGTTCGGTAAGGTTTCTGCCGAAACGCTCCAGGGATTGGTAGCGATCTTCCGCTCCAGGATCGGTGACCCTTTGAGAGCCCCTCACCTCGGTTAAGGCCTTCAAGATACGATCGCGGTCGATGCCATGGACACGCAGTATCTCCGCCGCAGGCCCCTTTTTCTCCTCAGCTATGGCGAGGAAGAGGTGTTCGGTGGAGATATAGGTGTCCTTCATAGCGTCCGCTTCCTTCAGGGCGCTTTCCAGGATCTGATTGAGCCTTGGGGATATACCCATGGTTGCGGCGGTCCCATAAACCTTGGGGATCTTATCTATCTCACGCTGGGTATCCGCCTCCAGCACCCCTATGTCCACGCCCAGTTTCTGCAGAAGGGAAGGGATGGTTCCTCCCTCCTGCCTCAAGAGGGACAATAGCAGGTGTTCCACTTCTATCTGCTGGTGGTTGTTTTCCCCAGCTATCTTCTGAGCCTCCATCAAAGCCTCCTGGGCTTTGACTGTCATTTTATCCAGCGATATCATCTATCCACCTCCTAAAGAGACCGGGTCTTAGATGCCCTATTATAATCACTCATCTTTTTTGGTCAGATCCCGGCTCTACTTTTTATCTATTTTTCTCACCATCCATCCGAAGGGAGCTTCCCTTGGATCGGGAGAAGGGATTGGCTCCCTTAGCCAGCAGGATATCCCCCCGGGGCAGGGGGACCAAGTCATTGCGCATGCTCTGCTTCAACGCTTCCATCTCCGCCACCATCCTCTGGCGCAGGGACTCCATCTCCCTCTCCATCCTGAGGGCCCGCTCGCTCATGGCTTGCAGTCGATCTTGCAGATCCAGGATCATCTTCACTCCGGCTAGGTTCACCCCCATCTCCTGGGTCAATTCCTGGATGATTTTGCAACGTTCTATATCCGCCTGGGAATATCTGCGGCGGTCCCTCACCCTGCTGGGCTTGAGCAGACCCTTGCGTTCGTAGATGCGCAGCGTCTGAGGGTGCACATTAGCCAACCTCGCCGCTATACTGATCACGTAAACGGCTTCATCTTGCTCTACCCTGCTCTCCTTCTTTTTTTCTTCTCTATCACGTGCTTCTTCCTTTTTCATCATTTATCACCGTTTACTCGAGATAAGCTCTGGGGTTATATGATGTGTATTCCCGCAGCTTCTCGATGAGTTCTCTCTCCTTAGGGGAGAGCTTCTTGGGAATATCCACGTGGGCTACCACGATCATATTTCCGTTTCCCTTTCCCTTGACATGAGGGGCGCCCTTTCCCTTCAACCTGAATTTCCTACCCTCCTGGGTCCCGGCGGGAATCTTCAATTTTACCTTCCCATCTATGGTTGGAACATCCACGGTGGTTCCCAGCGCCGCCTCGGCGAAGGTCAAGGGGAGGTCTAAGTATATATCGCTGTTCACCCTGCGAAAATACTTGTGCGGGGCTACATTAACGGTTACATAGAGATCCCCTGGCACCGAGCCAGGTGGGCCCGCTTCTCCCTTTCCAGCAAAGCGCAGGTTCCCCCCGTCTTTTATTCCCGCGGGAATTTTTACGTTTATCTTCTTAGTTCCTTCCACTAGCCCCCTCCCCCTGCAGGTGGGACAGGGATGTTCCACAATTTTCCCGCTGCCCCCGCATTGGGGACAGGGGCGGGAAAAGGCGAAAAGCCCCTGATCTTGTGATATCGTGCCCCTTCCCTGGCATTGGGGACAAGTTTTGGGAATGGTTCCCGGCTTGGCGCCGCTCCCCCCGCAGGTAGAACAGGTGGAGTTCATAACCAGGCTCAAGGGGATAGTGACTCCCCTCAACATATCCTCAAAGGAAATCTGCACACTGGTTCTGACATCTTTCCCTTTCCTGGGTCGTCGGGCTCTTCCGCTTCCCATGCCCAATCCACCAAAGAGGTCGAAGAGGTCTCCCAAGTCTCCCAGGTCCCCGCTCCTAAACGTATAGGTCCTTCCTCCCCCAAAGTCCCGGAACCCAAATCCCGGACCGGGACCTCCGGCCCCAAAGAACATCTCCCCGGCGTCGTACTTGCGTCGTTTCTCGGGGTCGGAAAGCACCTCATAAGCCTCGGCGATATCTTTAAATTTCTCCTCAGCTTCTTTGTTGTTGGGGTTGGCATCGGGATGGTATTTACGGGCAAGCCTGCGGTAAGCGTCCTTTATCTCTTTCTCCGACGCTCCCTTGTTCAACCCCAGTATCTTATAATAGTCTTTGCCATTCATCGCTCTCCTCACCCATCTCAAGATGGAAATTCAACATAAATTCGATTTTAATCTTCAATCTTTTCCTTCAAAGCCCAACTGTCAACTTCACCGACTGAAACTAGTGAGAGAGGCTCGCGTCTCCGCTCTTACCCCTCCCTGCATTTGCTCACCGTGGCCATAGCCGGTCTTAACAGTTTCCCTTTCCACTTATACCCCTTCTGATGCACTTCAACCACGGTGTTATCTTCATGATCGTCGCTAATCAGAGCGTTTACCGCCTCGCACTCCCTCGGATCGAAGGGTTGGCCCTGGGGGTCTATAGTCTCCAAGCCTTCCTTAGTGAGCACCTCCATAAGCTGGTTGTAGACCATCTTTATCCCTTCGTAGAGACCCCCCGATGCCTCCTGATCCGCGGCATCCAGCGCCCTCTCCATATTATCCACAACCGGAAGAAGACGAGTTACCAGATGGGAATTGGCAGACTCGATGATGGCCGTCTGCTCCTTAATCATCCTCTTCCGATAATTGTCGAATTCAGCTTTCAACCTCTGCAAGGATTCTAAATAATCCCTGGCTTGCTCTTCCGCCGCTTTAGATTTAGCTTCCAGTTCTTCCACTTTCTCTTCCAACTCCTTTTTAGTGAGGCGGTGATGGGCGGGCTTATGGACTTCGGTAGCCTCCGCCCCCTGAACTTCCGTCTTCGCCTCGTCTCCGGGTGCTTCACCCGTGAGCGCTTCTCCGCTTTCCAACTTTTTATCCTTATCTTTGCTATCTCCCATCTCTTCCCACCTCAGATCCTGGTTCTTCCAACCTGAAACTAAAACCTTGAAAACATTTTTAATTTGAGCCGGGCCGAAGACCCGGCTCAATAGCTCTTCCCGTTCCCATCAAGGTTAGATTTATTTCTTCTTCTCGATCTTCTTTGGCTCCTCCACCTTGATGGGGATCTGCTTGGGCTTTACTTCCTCGGCTTTGGGCAACTCTACTCTGAGCACTCCATCGGCAAAGGTGGCGTTGGCCTCCCCTTCCTTAACCAGTCTCGGAAGAGGGATATTGCGCTCGAAGTATCCATAAGCCCTCTCGATGCGATGGTAGTTCTCCTCCTTGACCTCGTCGGAGAACCTGCGCTCACCTTTGATGGAGAGAACGTTATCATCGAGGGAGATGGACACTTCATCTGCGGACAGGCCAGGCAATTCAGCGGTCACCACCACATGATCCTTGGTCTCGAAGACGTCGATCGCCGGTGCCCAGGCCGTTGCCCCCCTGTCCCGAGACAGAAGCCTTCCACCCTCGCCGAAGAAGCTCCTGCGGAACAGGCGGTTTACCTCGTCATGGATGTCCAGCAGATCCCGGAACGGGTCCCATCTGATGATAGCCATCGCTCATCCCTCCTTCCATTTATATTTTTCATCAACTTTATTTCGCCTCTTCCCAGTCGGCGTCGATTACTTCTCCCTCCGCCTCCTCGGTGGCTCCATAGCTTCCGTCTCCCTCTGGGGGCGGAGTGCTTCCCGCAGCTGAAGTCCGCGCGTACATATGCTCGGCTAGCTTGTAAGAGGCCTGCTCTAAAATATCCGTCTTCCTCTTTATGTCGTCGATATCGTTCTTCTTCAGAGCCTCTTTCACATCCTCCAGCGCCATATCAATGGCTTTACGATCCTCGGGCGAAACCTGATCTCCAAATTCCCGTAGATTCTTCTCCACGCTGTAAACCATGCTATCCGCCCGATTCCTCGCGTCTGCCTCCTCTCGTTTCCTACGGTCCTCTTCAGCATGAGCTTCCGCATCCTTGATCATCCGTTCTATCTCCTCCTCGGTGAGACCACTGGATGCGGTGATGGTGATCTTCTGCTCGTTACCGGTAGCCAAGTCCTTGGCGGAAACGTGCAGAATGCCGTCGGCATCTATATCAAATGCCACCTCGATCTGAGGAACACCTCGGGGAGCCGGCGGTATCCCTACCAGCTGGAAATTGCCGATGAGCTTGTTGTAGGCCGCCATCTCCCTTTCCCCCTGGTATACCTTGATGTCCACACTCGTCTGACCATCCGCGGCGGTGGTAAAGATCTCGCTGCGCCTGGTGGGGATGGTGGTGTTGCGCTCGATTAACTTGGTGAAAACCCCACCAAGCGTCTCTATCCCCAGGGAGAGAGGAGTGACATCCAGCAGGAGCACATCCTTTACCTCGCCCTTGAGCACCCCCGCCTGGATGGCGGCGCCCACCGCCACCACCTCGTCCGGGTTGACCCCTTTATGCGGCTCTTTTCCTCCGGTAAGTTTACGTACCAGCTCC
>JACVIX010000069.1 GCA_015711725.1 Candidatus Geothermincola primus
CTTCTATTGTTGACGGAAACTCGAGCCAGATTATCGAAAGATCAATATCGGGTCTTTTTTCGTCAACGAAGTCTATGAATTTTTATCTCCCATGGGTCAATGGCGAGGGGTGGAGGAAAGTTAATGATTATTAATTATCTTTGATTTGTTCTCTACTTTGCCCTGTTTTTGTCATATCCATCCAGTCGGAAATCAAGTATATTTTCCATCAATGGAAAATATCAATGAATAGAGAACTATATTACAGTAAATAATCCCATGGTATGCGCACGAGAAACTTGGAAGTGTATGAAACCGCTCTCGTTCGTATTTTTATAAGTAAGGAGCTTCTTTAAGTGGAAGAAGAAAAAGAGGTAATAAATAGAGCTAAGAACGGAGACGAGAGGGCTCTTAGCTTAATCTATCAACGATATTTTAATGACATCTATAGATACACATATTTGAGCGCTGGTTCGGCGGAGCTTGCAGAGGACCTTACCGAGGAGGTATTTTTTCGGGTTTTAAAATATATCCAAAATTATGATGAGGAAAAAGCCACTTTCAAGTCCTGGATATTCCGCATCGCGCACAACCTGGTAGTCGATTACTTCCGGTCAAAGCCAAGATATGTTCATGAGGCGCTGGATGAGCAGTTGGGAGTGGAAGATGGCCAAATGGAAAGGATGGAGGAGCGGATTTATCAAGAGGAAGCCAGAAAGTTGCTTAAAGAAAGTCTAAATAGATTGACCGATGAGCAGAGACAAGTGATCCTGATGAAATATTTTCTGGGGATGAGCAATCTGGAGGTTGGAGAAGTCATGGGGAAACGCAAGGGGGCAATAAATTCCCTCCAGAATCGTGCACTGAAACGAATGGGCGCTTACCTTAGGGAAAGAGGTTATGGGGCCGTGGATAAGTTGGAAGGGTAATCTTAGATGATCTTTGATGTTGGGAGATGAGTTGAGTTTGAGAGTCTTTCGGAAAGCGATGACAAGAAGTAAAGGAGATAAGGCGAACGCGGAAAGGTTCCTGCGGGAATCTGTGAATCTCAGTTATATTGAGCCCAAACCAGGCTATAGGGAGGCAGCTTTTGCTCGGATTCTGGAAAGACTTTCCAGAGAAGAAGAGACTATAAGTTCGGGTAAAATAAAAGCTCCGGTTTTTCCCGGGATTCTGCGCAGGGCGGTAGTCGTGCCTGTGGCGGTCTTGATCTTGCTCATTGTCTTCACCAGCGGAGCTTATGCCTTCTCCTATAGCAGCACGCCCGATTCAGCCTTCTACCCGATGAAGCGCTTTTTCGAGAAAGCCAACTTATATCTGACTGGGGGCCTCGAGGCCAAGGCATATTACCAGCTGGGGCTTCTTGGTAAACGTTTAAGGGAGCTTGAAGGCATGGTAACTAGAGGTTGTTCCAGGGGAGGTTCTCGATGGCAGCATGCCTACCAGGAGAGCAGCGAGTGGTTATACGAACACCTTCCCTCACTGGGAGAGGCTCAACAGGAGGAGATATATGTTTATCTCGAGAGCGTTTTGGGGGAGCATTTGGAACGTATGGAAATGATTAAAGGATCGTGCACTCCAGAGCTATTACCATATGTAAATCAAGTCCAGGAGATAAATCGCTCTACCGTCACTCGATTACGCCAGCGACATATGCGAAAAGGCTCGGAAGAAGAACATCGCGAAGGTGTGGATAACGAAAACGAATCTGGTGGCGATTCCCAGGGAGGCGGTGGAACGGCTCCGGATGCTAAAGGCGGTGGGGGTAAAAGCCATGGCAACGGCGATGGGCAGGGAACCCGCCCTTAATTGATATAAATTCTGCCATTCAGTTGGGATTTTACGAAAAAATCGGGAAGCCGCGTGTATATAGCCGGGCGTTTACGTATTTAAGATATGAAGAGTCGTTGTGAAGAATGTTTTATAACTTTGGAAAGGAGGCAGTTGATGAGTAAGAAGTGGTGGATATACGCCCTGGCTGGCATAGTCCTGGCTGCTCTGGTCACCGGTGGGATGGCGATTGCTGGAGCGGCTGGCTCTTCTGGTAAAGCAACCAAGATGAGCAAGAACAACTTGGCTGGGCAAAGACTGGCTAAGAGAAGCGCTGAGGGCTTGGGATGCGATGAATGTTTGTGCCAAGAAGAGCGCAATGAGCTCCGCCAGGAAAACTGCGAGGGTGAAAGTGATGAAACCTGTGAGGGCAATTGCGAGGAGAACAGAAGTCGTGTGGAGAACCGAGGAGAGGCGACGATGAATCGCAATCAATTCTCGGAGAATGAGCAGAACAACCCAGCCGATAAGCCCTCCAACGGGTGCGGTGAAGCCACGCGCGACTGGGAGAGGCTGCGCGACCGGGAAATGCTCAGGGATGGCGAATGCGATGGATGTGGCGGCGAGAACCAGCGGAGAGAAGGGGAGGCCAAACCGAATTGATCTCTTGAAAGTTGCTCATCTACTTCTTGCCTGAAGGCTTAATACCATAAAATGATAAAGAGCGCTCCCATAGGGGCGCTCTTTTCTTGCTTAGCATGGGGTGTGATGATAAAATTTCCTCTGTGCGCGAACTTTCTGCTTATGTTTCGAGGGAGAAAGGAGATGAGGTTATGGTCGATCACAAGTTCATTGGGAAGACCTACGGGCCCTTCCGCTACGAAATAGGCCGGGAAAAGATGAAGGAGTACGCCCTGGCCACCAAGGACAACCGGCCTATCTATATCGATGAGGAATTCGCCAAAAACACCAAGTACGGGGATATCATCGCCATGCCCAATTTCGCCGCCGTATATGGATTGCGGGGCGCTGGCCATGTGCTCATAGACCCTGAATTGCAGCTCAACCTGATCATGCTGGTCCATGGAGCTCAGGAGTTCGAATGGTTCACGGTGGTGAAGCCGGGGGACGTCATCACCGAGACTGGCAAGATAGCTGACATCTACGAGAAGGGCAATCTAGATTTCGTGGTCTACGAGGGTGAATCTCGCAACCAGAATGGGGAATTGGTCTGCAGGGCTAAAGCTACCTTTATCATCACCGGAGGGGGGAGCTAATCATGGAAGAACTGGCCAAAATCAAGTACGATGAAGTAAATGTGGGAGACGAGATCCCCACCTTCGAGCATACATGGCAGAAGATGGATGGGATCATCTACGCCGGTGCAAGCGGGGATTTCAACCCCATTCACGTTGACCCCGATATCGCCAAGCTTTCCGGTCAACCAAATGTTTTCGCCCATGGACTCTTCAACATGGCTCTGCTGGGCAAAACCATCATCGACTGGATAGGGGATCCTGGTAACCTTAAGAAATTCTCCGTGCAGTTCCGGGGCAGGGTGTTCCCTGGTGACACGGTCACCTTCGGCGGCAGAGTCAAGGAGAAACTAGAAGGTAACCTGGTGGTGCTGGAAGTCTGGGCTAACAAGCAGGATGGATCTCCTGCCCTGAAAAACTGCGAGGCGACGGTCTATCTTCCCTGATTTGAATTATTACATAAAGTAAAAAATGGGCCGGTTTCCCAGGCCCATTTTTCATATCAGCCGCTTTTACCCGTAAATTTATTTGTAAAGCCCCAGGGTGGTGACGATAATCTCTCTCTGGATCTCGTCGGTTCCTCCCCCGATGCGTCCCAGCCTAGCATCTCGCCAAGCCAGCTGGGCGGGGTATTCCATCATGTACCCATATCCGCCCATGAATTGCATAACCTCATCGGCGACTTTGAACGCCAACTGAGCTGAGAGCAGTTTGGCCATTGAGATCTCTTTGACCGGGTACTCACCATGGTCGTATTTCCATGCGGTCCAGTAGACCAGAGCTTGCACCGCCTCGATCTCCGCTGCTAGATCAGCAATGCGATGGGCGATAGCTTGGTTCTGAATGATGGGCTTTCCGAACTGCACTCGCTCCTTGGCGTACTGGATACCCATTTCCAGAGTGAGTTTAGCTCCAGCGATGGAACCCGCAGCGCCGATGAGTCGTTCTCCCTGCAGCTCCCACATGATGTTGTAAAAGCCACGACCTACCTCTCCCAGTACCGCGTCGTCGGGAACGAACATGTCCTCGAAGAAGATCTCCGCAGTGTCGGAAGCTCTCATGCCCACCTTGTCCAATTTGCGTGAAACCACAAACCCCGGGGTTTTGGTGTCCACTAGAAAGATGGTCATCCCCTTATAACCCTTTACCTTCTCGGTGCGCGCCACCAAGGTCATAAAGTCGGCGCGGTAGCCGTTGGTGATGAAAATTTTGTTGCCGTTGATGCGGTAGCCGCCATCCACCTTCTCTGCGAAAGTAGCAATGGAGGCAACGTCGGAACCGGCTCCAGGCTCAGTTATACCAAGACAAGCGATCTTTTCGCCCTTGATGGCGGGGATTAGGTATTTCTCGATCTGTTCCTGAGTGCCGAACTTGAGGATGGGTGGGGTGGCCATCCCGATCTGTACCATGATCCCCATGGTGAGCCCGCCACATCCGCTACGGGAGAGCTCCTCACAGAGGACAATGTTGGTGAAATAGTCTCCGCCTCCCCCGCCGATCTCCTCGGGGTAATGCAGGCCCAGGTAACCCAGTTCCCCCATGCGTTTGAAGACCCAGTCGGGGAAATAACCTTCCGCTTCCCATTCCTCCGCATGGGGCGCGAGCTCTTTTTCCACAAATTCGCGCACGCTCTGCCGGAGCATGTCATGTTCTTCGGTGAAAAACAAATCTGGCATCTTTTCCTTCCCTCCCTTTTCTAAAGAGACTACGTTAACTGGTTTATCTCGAATATTATATAGGAAAATTGGCGATAGTAAAACATGCGAAAAAAATATTTACGGATACATTCAAGCCCATATAGCTGATTGAAGATCGCTCCCCTGGTTTATTTTTGTAAAAGATATATCGACATTCTTTTGGTTGAATAGAAGATTGAAAAAAACTTTCCTGATGATCGCCCTCGCCCATTGCTATAATAAAGTTGTCATGGCCTGGGAGGAAGTTAGCGAAGCGGATCTTGAGATAATCGCCCGCCAGTTGAGACGCAAGCCTCGAGGGCGGGTGTTTGCCGCTTCTCGCTGTCCCCATGGGGTGGTTCAGGTTATCGCCAACTCCCCGCTTCTGGAAGATAAGACCCCCTTCCCCACGCTTTATTGGTTGACCTGTCCCAGGTTGCGCAAGGAGATAGCCAGAATGGAGAGAGAGGACTTCCGCGAGGCTCTGCGGATGAGGATAAACGGAGATAAAATTTTCGCCCGTGAACTGGAAGAGGCAGAAGAGGATTATGTTAGAGAGCGAGGGGAACTGGCTCGCGCGCTGGGGTTGGGGGAAAAAGGAGAGGCGCCAATTATCGAAGGGGGAATTGGAGGAGGGAGACCAAGCAGCCTGAAATGTCTTCATTCCCATTTCGCTCAGCATTTGGCAAGGGGAAACAACCCCATAGGTAGGGAGATGGAGAAACATCTCGGCGACCCCCAAGCCAGGTGTCCGGGAAAATGTGGATAATACTGGAGGATGAAAAAGGGGTTACTGGGTAGCTTATCATTTAGATAGTCGCGGCTACGGATTTTTGAGACATGAGAGATATGACCTCAGTAATAGCTTTATCCCTTTTCTTTATATTGATGGGATGGAGGCGATACTGATATATTGCCGTTTGCCAGCTTAAAGGTAATAAAAGGCAAATGGCGAGAGAAAAATATTCATGTTTCGTTAATTATGAAGGAGCTGAGGGTTTGGACCGCTACGCTTCCATAGACGCGGGGACCAACTCCACCAGAATGCTGCTGGTGGAGGTCATAAGAAAAGGTGGCGATCTCAAGTTTAACACCTTGAAGAGGGTCATGAAGATCACCCGGATGGGGGAGAATGTGGATGACAGTGGCCGTCTGGGCCCACAAGGATTGGAGAGGACACGCCAGGCCATGGAAGATTATCACTCCATTATAGAGAGCTATGGAGGGGCGGAGCGTATATGCGTGGTGGGCACCAGCGCTACTAGAGACGCTGTCAACGCCTATGATTTTCGGAACATGGTGGAGGAGGTTTTTGGGGTGGAACCCCGAATATTGAGCGGGGAGGAAGAGGCGCGCCTCTCCTATCTTGGAGCCACCTGGGACCTGGGAGAGCTTGTAAGCGTCCAAGGACAGATTCTAGTAGTGGACATCGGAGGCGGTTCCACCGAGATGGTTCTGGGTGATGGTAAAGAGATAATATACCACCGCTCTGTTGATGTTGGATGCGTAAGAATGAGCGAGCGTTATCTAGCCTCAGACCCGCCTCGGGAAAGTGAACTCCAAGCCATGGAGAGGGAGATCGCTAGAGCTCTTGAGCCGGTAACCGCCGATTTGAAAAATAAGCCGGTAGAGCTGCTTATTGGCTTGGCGGGAACCATTACCACTCTTTCCGCCATGAGCATGGGACTTGCCGAGTACCGCGGGGAGCTGATCCATGGTTCCTGGCTCACGCGAGAGGGAGTAGAGGAGATGTACCGCAAGATGGTCGGGATGGGGCTCCGAGAGCGTAAAGCGTATATGGGCCTGGAGCCGGAGAGGGCGGACGTGATCCTGGGGGGGGCCGCAGTGCTTCTCGTCCTTCTCCGTAAAATGGATGCGGAGCGGCTACTTGTGAGCGAGAAAGATATCTTAGACGGCTTGGTTATCGAGGAGGCGACAAGGTCGCGATCATAGTTTCGTCATATTAGCGTCCTGCTTAGAATTGACGGCTTTAAATGGGTAATGGTAGCATGTGAAAGGGACCCAATGCTTAGCTTGGCAGGCGTTCGCGTTTTGGTGCCCGGGTGGTGGAACAGGTAGACACAACGGACTTAAAATCCGTCGGGGAAACCCGTGCGAGTTCGACTCTCGCCCCGGGCACCACCTTTTTAAACGGCGCTGTATAGCTCGAGAGAACGATTGGGATAAGACGAGACGACTTATCACGGAGCGCGCCTTCCCGGTTAACATATTTTACAATATGAAAATAATAATCAATCGTTCTTGGCAAGCGTTATGGATCAAGGGAAATATGCCCAATCATGATTGCCGCAACAATTACCATGTGCGCAAAGAACCAATTGTCCTATTGCCGCGGAACAGTCCGTCCAAACCATTAGCTTTTTATTTCCGAGATTGCGGCGCCCGCACCGCTTTTAAAAGCTTTTTACGATAAGTCCTTGCCTGGATGAAGGTGCGAGGTTCGAAACCGAAGTAGTAAAAATGCCAGTAAAAGATGGAACGAAAGGCGTCCACAACTTTCCGGTAGATGCTTATCTCCAGTGGGTAGCGGCGGCGTAACTCAGCGGCTTCCTCGAAGGTCTTCACGCGGGTCATGCGTCCTCCTCGCCCAGGAACAACTATCCCTGATTCGGCGAGCAACCGGTATCTTTCGGCTGTCTCCTCAAGCGTGGGTGCGCACACAAGGGCGCAATGGCCACAGACCATGGGAATAGGGTATTTATCAATGCCCTTGATGCCCATCCTGCGCGCGAAAAGGGCTAACCATCGGTAGCGCTCTGACTCTTCCTGTGGAAGCTCTTCCGGCTGGGGCATCCCCTTCAAGATCTCCTCGGGCCAGAGCTTGCTGCAGAGCACTCTTAAGACGTCGAAGCGTGGCCAACCGTCTCCCACGGTGAGCCCCCGTCTAAACATGTCCATTATTATACGCAGGGTCTTTTGCGGATGAGGTTGCTCCTCCACCCAGTTCTCTATCCAGTGCATCCCCCAATTGCTGAAGCGCCGGTCCTCGCTCAAGCTGTGCAGGCCGAAACAGGAGATATGGCAGAGGTCGATGTTCCTCCGTCGCCCCCGAGGATGCAGCTCCCCGTTGAGCAGCAGGTATTCCTTTTCGCTCTCCTCAAACATGTGGCTGGGGCAGGATTTGACACAGCGTTTGCATTTACGGCAGACATCCTCCACGAAATAATCCGGAGGCAGTGGCGGGTCGCTTTGCAACTCCGCATCGGTGAGAACCGCTCCCAGATAGATGGAGGCTCCATACTCCCTGGTCTTCAAGTTTCCGCTCCAACCTTGCGCGCCTATCCCCGCCGCGATGGCGCCCAGGCGCAGGGAAAGAGCCGGTTTCGGCCTAAAGACGTAGAGGGCTCGACGATAATCGGCGCTCAAGGGCACCCCAGTGGCGCGGAAGCCCTTGGATATCAGATAGTCAGCCAACTCCTTGCCGATGCGCTGCAGGCGCTGATAGTTGAGGAACTGGTCCATATTATGAGGAGCTGGAGAACGCTTGGAGAGAAATTCGTAGATGGCTTCCACATTCATGGGCAGGGCCATGGAGACGATGGAGCGCGCTCCCCGCATGGTATAGGAGAGGTCCAGCGAAGGGGGCCCGTCCAGGCGTTCAGGCCCTGCTATACCTATTACTTCCACGCCACGAGAACGCAGAAAATCCTTTATATCTCTTTCCAGGGAAGACATATCTCCTTCATACTTTCGCCCCAGTTGCCGTTGACCTGGAACCGTAATTTTAACTGCTCAATTCTGGTACTTTAATTTTCTAAAAGTTTCCGGTTGAGCCGACGAAGTTTATAAAGCGAACGCCTACTAATTAATATAGATAATATTTTAATGGAAAAATTCTATAAAGCTGAAGCTAGCAGACATTACGTATTTTGTGAGGAGAACAATTTAGCGATTTCCCGTCAGTCCCTATGAGATTACTGAAAGGAAAAGATGGGGCGATCACCCCGTTTTTATAAATAAAGAATACGGCGCGCCGCCCCATTTTATATGCCTTTATAGGCGGTTATTAGGGTCAAAATATCGAAAAGAAAATACTGATTGGGACATGAAAAAGTGGAGTGACCATCCTGGTTTGTGCAAAATAAAAAGTACGGCGATTCCGCGCTATTTTTACACGCTTGTTAAAGGTGAAAATATCGAGAAATACGTCCTGATTCGGAAATGAAAATTGATAGAGGCTGCCTTTTCTTCGAGCGTGTTTTAGTTGGGAGTATAAAGAGTCCGCCTGTTATGCTGTTAAACGCTGAAATTCAGCAAAGATGTTGTCTGAGGAGATTTGATATGTTAATATATGTATCGGATTGAATTGCTGAGAAGGCAACAATTTGGAAATCGATAAGATAGAATAAAAAGATAGATAAATCTGAGAATGGTGACCACGAAGGTCGCGGGACTTTCGTGGTTTTTTATTTAAGCGCTCAAGTGAGGAGAAGAAGGCAAGGCGATAGCAGCGCTGCAAGGAGGACGTACTTCTTCTAGGTGTATGCTAAGCCAAATTCTACATGATGTGAGATGAGGAGGACGACGGTGGAGTTGATCATAGAAAGAATCAGATCCTTCTTCAACTCGAAGGCGGAGTCGTGGGATTGCGGAATCAGCGCGGAGACAGCCAGAAAGAGCGAGAAGATAGTGCGTTCCCTAGCCATCAGACCGGGAAGCGCGGTATTGGATGTGGGCTGCGGAACCGGCTTGATCATCCCCTGGTTGACGGAGGCGGTGGGGAGCCGTGGACGGGTAACCGCTCTGGATATCGCGGAGAAGATGCTGCTGGTGGCCAGGCGCAAGTACGATCTGCCCAACGTGGAGTATATTCATGGCTCCATAGAGGAAACCCCTTTTCTGGACGATTCCTTCGATGAAATCGTCTGTCACAACTGTTTTCCACACGTGATGCGAAAAGTTGAGGCAGCCCGGGAGATGTTTCGTGTCTTGAAGCGGGGAGGCAGGGTGAGCGTGTCTCAAGCGGAGAACCGGGAAAGCGTCAATCGTCTATACCGGGACTTGGATGGAGTAGTGGCTATGGACCTGCTCCCCGACGACCGAATCATGAGAGATATCTTTGAAAGAGCGGGTTTTTCTGGCATCAAAATTTATGACGGTGATGAACAGTATCTTTTCCAAGCTTACAAACTATAGAATTTTTTTGCTTTATTACATCGTGTTATTAAATATAAAAAGGCGCAGATAAAAAGGCCCAGTGAAGCGGTCGTTCACTAGGTTGAGCCGTTTATTAGCTAAAGATATGAGGATTTCTATTGAAACTTACATCTTTATATGAAGACCGCGATAGAGGGAAATGGTGGCCCTGAAGGGCACCATGTGGAGCCCACCGGCGATAAAGCGACTTAAACCTAGCGGGTATTTATCGTAAACGATGGTCGGGAAGGCCTGGGTCCGCTCGGCAGAGCGGGCGTGAGGCCTTTTCACTTATCGGGGAAAGGTTGCCTAAAGCCTGAGGTCGAGGTCGACAAAGGAGAGGAGAAAGAGGTGAGGTAAATGCCGAAAGTGATGGTGAGCGGGCGGGGAGGCAGCGGAAAGAGCACGCTGGTCGCCCTCCTTGCTAAAGAATTGCGGAGAGAGTCCCAGGTCTTGGTGTTGGACGCGGACGAATCCAATCTGGGGCTCAACGTGATGTTGGGAATAGAGAGACCGAAACAATCGCTCTTGGATAGCATAGGAGGAAAGTCCGCGGTCATGAATAAGATGAGAGTTCTTTTTCAGAGCGATTTCACCGAAAAAGTAAATCTCTTTGAGGAGAATCTAACCATTGAAAGATTAACCCCTGAGGCGATCAGTCGCGACGACTCCCTTACTTTTATGCAAGTGGGGAAGATCCAGCACAGCATGGAAGGCTGCGCTTGTCCTATGGGCGTGGTCGCTCGGGACTTTCTCAATCATCTCGAGTTGGATGAAGGCCAATGGGCGCTGGTGGACACCGACGCCGGAGTAGAGCATTTCGGCCGCGGAATTTTGGAAGGCGCCAACTTGATCCTGATTGTGGCCGATCCTTCTTGGGAAGCGGTGCTCATGGCCAAGAAAGCGGCGTCGCTGTCGAAGGAAGCTGACAAGCCTTTCTGGGTGGTGTTGAACAAAGTGGATGCGGAATCGGATTCGTTGTTGAGAGAACTGCTCGCTCAGGAGGGGTTGGAAGCGCTGGCGGCTCTGCCTTATTCTTCCCGGGTGGTCCAGTACAACCTCGTTGGCTCGCCTCTCCCTACGGATGATATGCGAATGGAACTCAAGCGTATAATTGACACTTTGAAGGATTGGGTGAGCGGTTCCGCGTAGTTCACCCTGGGTGGGTATACACGGATTGGACGCGTTTTAACGGTTTCGTTAAGGAGAGGAGGTAGGGAAGTGAAAAAGAGGTCATTTTCAGGCATATGTTCGTTTGTTGCGGTGACGTTGATGGCACTCATTCTTACCCTGACGACGACGGTAGGGTGCAAAGAAAAATCGACTTCGGAAGGCGCCAGGACGGTGACTATCACCGACATGGCGGGCCGCCAGGTTAATATCGGCATCCCGGTGTCTAGGGTGGCGGCAATTGGGCCAGGCGCTCTGCGCCTGGTATGTTACACCGGCGCTGCCGAAAAGGTGGTGGGCGTGGAAGCCATGGAAAAGCAGTGGGGGACAGGACGCCCCTATATACTCGCCTACCCTCAACTGCTCGATCTTCCGGTGATCGGGCAAGGAGGTCCTGACAGTTCACCCGATCCGGAGGCTTTGCTTAACGCGGGACCGGAGGTGATTTTCGCGGCATATCTACTGGATGCCTCCAAAGCGAATGAGCTTCAGGAAAAGACGGGCATACCTGTGGTGGTACTGAGCTACGGACAGCTGGGAACTTTCGATGAGGAGCTGATGGAGTCCATTCGCTTGATTGGGGAGATAACCGGCAATCGGGAGCGCGGGGATGAGGTGATTAATTATATAAGAAATTGTCAAGAAGATCTTAATCAGCGCACCTCCAGAATCCCCGCCGATCGGAAGCCCTCGGTCTATGCCGGGGGAATAGGCATGAAGGGAGCGCACGGGATAGAGAGCACCCAGGCTAAATTCCCTCCCTTTATGGCCATAAACGCTCGCAACGTGGTGGACGAGGCAGGTATCAAGGGCTGGAGCGTGATGATCGATAAAGAGCAGCTGTTAAAATGGGATCCTGACGTGCTCTTCATCGATGAATCGGGTCTCAAGTTGGTGCTGGAGGATTACGCCAAAAACCCTGGTTTTTACAATTCGTTAAAAGCGGTGCGAAACGGTAAGGTCTACGGCTACCTGCCTTATAATTACTACACCACCAATGTGGATACCGCCATAGGCGACGCCTATTTTATGGGCAGCGTCCTCTATCCCGAGGCGTTCATGGACGTGGACCCGAAGGCCAAGGCAGATGAGATCTACGCTTTTCTTTTGGGGGTAGCGCTCTACGAAAAAATGACCAGTGACTTTGGAGGATTCAAGCAGCTTAACCTTTCGGCTCTTTAGATAAAGTCTGGAAATGCGCGCTCTTGTAAAAACGGAGGATAGGCGGAGGGGAGAGACTGTTTTGAATGCCGTTGGGGAGAGTGCATGGGTCGCTTATGGGGCTTACACCCGCAGAAAGACCCTGTTGATAGCCGGCTTGATCGTCGTGACTTTGCTCCTGGGAATCCTGGCCATGGCTTTGGGCTCGGCTAGGCTTTCCGTGGTGGAGGTGATGAGGGCCCTGGCTGGATCGGGTGATCAGCGAACCACGCAGATCGTGATGAATATCAGGCTTCCCCGCGTGCTGGCGGCCTTAGTGGCGGGAATGGGATTGGCACTGGCGGGATGCATCATGCAGAACGTTCTGCAGAACCCCCTGGCATCTGATTATACCTTGGGAGTCTCTCAGGGAGCCGCTTTTGGGGCGGCGGTGGCTATTCTGGCTCTGGGGGCGGGTAGCGTGAATGCCGCGGGAGCCGTCAACGACGCGCTGCTCATTCGCAACCCCTATTTGGTGACGATGTCCGCCTTCGCAGGATCCCTTATGGCCACCGTTACTATCCTGCTCATGGCTAGGTACAGAGGGATTACCCCTGAGGCCATGATCCTTGCCGGTGTGGCTATGGGTTCGCTCTTCACCGCTGGGACGGTTTTAGTGCAGTATTTTGCCACCGATGTCCAGGTAGCCTCCATAGTCTTCTGGACCTTCGGCGATTTGGGTCGAGCTTCCTGGCAGGACTTGTCCATCATAAGCGTGGTTACCCTGTTGGCGATGGTGTATTTTATGATAAAGCGCTGGGATTACAGTGTCCTTTCCAGCGGGGACGAGATTGCCGGCAGCCTGGGGGTTGATGTGGGGAGAACCAGGATGCTGGGTATGTTTCTAGCCTCTCTGGTGACGGCGGCGGCGGTCTCGTTTCTTGGCATCATCGCCTTTGTGGGCTTGGTTGCACCTCACCTAATGCGCAGGATTATCGGTGGAGATTACCGTTTCCTTATCCCCGCCTCAGCCGTGGCGGGGTCTCTATTGCTTCTGGTCTCGGATACTTTAGCCAGAAACGTCATCGCCCCGGTGGTGCTTCCGGTGGGAGCGGTCACTTCCTTCATGGGCGCTCCTCTATTCATCTATCTGCTTGTGCGGGGCTATGGCTACCGAAGCTCTAGAGGTGGATAATGCTAGAGGCGAGAGGGATTACCTTCGGGTACAAACAGAGACCGGTTCTTCGGGAAATCGACCTCCATGTCAGGGATGGGGAGTTCTTCTCGATACTGGGCATCAATGGGGCAGGCAAGAGCACTTTGCTCAAGTGTATGTTGGGAATTTTGCGCCCTCAGAAAGGTAAAGTTCTGGTGGATGGGATGGATTCCGCGGGACTTAATCGAAGGGAGATGGCGAAACGCGTCGCATATGTCGCTCAGCAGGTCAAGGATACATTGAGAATGACCGTGTTTGACGCGGTGCTCATGGGTAGGAGACCCCATATCACCTGGGGGGTGACTGAGAGAGATCTGCGGGTGGTGGAGGAGGTCATGGAATCTCTGAAGATGGATGATTTAGCCTTGCGCTTCACTGATGAGTTGAGCGGCGGAGAATTTCAGAAAGTGGTGATAGCAAGGGCTTTGGCTCAACAACCCAAAGTGCTCTTGCTGGACGAGCCCACCAGCAACCTGGATCTTAAAAGCCAGCTGGAGGTGATGAGAATCGTCAAAGACGCGGTGAGAGAGAGAAAGATCGCTGCCGTAATGGCCATTCACGACGTAAATCTGGCTTTGCGTTTCTCCGATAGGTTCATGCTGCTTCATGAAGGCGGCGTGTTAGCGTGCGGGGACCAGGAAGTCATCCACCCAGATAATATAGAGAAGACTTACGGGGTGAAAGTTTCCGTCTGTCAAGTAGACGGGGTGAGAATGATCGTGCCCCATCGGATTGAATGTCAGTGATGGGATGAAGGTCAAAGAGAGGAATTCTCGTGCGGTGAGAACAATCGTTCCTCGGTAGCCCCAATTTGATCAATATAATCGACGCCAAGCAAATATTAGATAAACGTAAAATAAATATCAAGGTGAGAATGATCGTGCCCATTTGTTTAATGGGAGAGTATGTAATAAGAGCGGCCGAGGAGTGACCGCGACACTGTAAAGCTCTGCGCGGGTGACGCAAGCGAGGAAGATTTTTAGAGATAGCGTCCATTGGCTATTGGCGGAAACTAGAACGGTCGTTAAGGTATCCCGTCTACTGCTCAATGGAAGATCTTTTCAGTTGTGAGAATAAGGAAAGGAACAAATCGATGAGAGAGGAAGAGATAAAGGTTTGGCCCATTGGGATAGCTCACACGCCCTACCGAGATATGAAAGAAGCTCCATTTCAAGGTCGTTTCTCAAACGACTGGGCGGTCCTAGAGATTAAGGAGGAATTTGAGGCGGGACTTAAAGACGTGGAAATGGCGGATTTTCTTATAGTGCTCTATTGGGCACATCTGGCTGACCGAGGGGTTCTGCAAACCGTTACTCCCTGGGGTCCGGAGGTGCGCGGCGTGTTCGCTTGCCGTTCGCCGGCGAGACCCAATCCCATATCTTTTTGCGTGGTTGAGCTGATGGAAAGGGAAGGGAACCGGTTGACCGTCAGAGGACTGGACGCGCTGGATGGTAGCTATATATTGGATATTAAGCCTTACAGTTCCTCTATCGATTCCGTGAGCGAAGCGAGTATCGGATGGTTCCAGGGCGAGAAGTTGAAGGGGGGTTATGGTGATGGAACTTCCGGCGAATCAGTTTAAACGCATGCTTCCCCTGCCGGTCACGGTGATCACCACCATCGACGGGGAAGGGATAGCGAACGCCGCTCCCTATGGATGCGTTATGCCCATACTGCGGCCGCTGGACCTCATCGCTATCGCCTCAGCTCTGCCCCGCCACACCTTGCAAAACATAAGAAAAACGAGGGAATTCGTGGTCAACGTTATAGGGATACCTTCCTTCGCTAAAGCCATGGCCACTGCCGGTAACTATCCCCCCGAGGTAGACGAGCTAGAAGCTGTGGGTATAGAGCGGATTTCGGCGAGAATGGTCCGTCCGCCCAGGATCAGAGACGCCCTCGGGTGGATAGAGGCGGTGTTGGAGCGGGAAATCACCGGGGAGAATTATGCCTTGATTATCGGGAAGGTTCTATGTGCGGAGAAAAACGATACGTACGCAGGAGAGGAATCATTCCAAGAAACTTCCCTGGTCATGCTGGACTTTCGTTATAGGCGAGTAGGCGAATCCATTGGCGATTTGGGCGAGACCCTGAAACTCTTCGGGGCAGAGAGGGCAAGCGACGAATAGATATCGAGGCGATCAGTAATTTCTAAGGATGGACATGTTTCGAGATCCGCCATCTAATATATCATTTACGTAATGTTAAAAAATTAAACCTTACGAATGGCGTAATGACCTGCAAAAACACCGTTTTATTTTCTGGCGCTGACAGTCAACCTAAACGCTTTGCCATTTCCTTAAACGGAAAGCCTGTTTTGCTTCCCCTTTGGATTTCCATAACCATCTAATATATCATTTACGTAATGTTAAAAAATTAAACCTTACGAATGGCGTAATGACCTGCAAAAACACCGTTTCTTTTCTGGCGCTGACAGTCAACCTAAACGCTTTGCCATTTCCTTAAACGGAAAGCCTGTTTTGCTTCCCCTTTGGATTTCCATAACGTTTTACTCATTTGATAATCACGCCTGTGAATTTCGCGCTGAGGGTAAGCTTCTTTCGGCTTAAAAGGGGTAGAACGTGGCAGCGGAATGGGAAAATTTGGATGAAAACAGGGCAAAATCAAAGGGAACGGAGCATAAGTGGAGCAAAATTCTTCTTTGCGAGGACAGCTCTCTTTTCGATGGACTGTCGTTGCATGGTTTTAGAATATTAGAGTGGCGTCGGGTGACCTGGAGCGCCAGGTGAGGGAGGGCGCGGGTCGCTTGTCCGTGGAAGGGTTTGCATCCATGGTTATTAGCGGCGAGTGGAGGTTGTAGAGATGAATCTCGTGATGGAGTGAGCAAAAAAGGGGAACACAAAGGAGGTTAGTGAGGATGTAGAGAAAATCACGAGGGTAGAGAATCATGGAAAGCTAGTAGAAGAGATGCTCATCTGGCCGAAAATGGTTTCCGCGCGTCTCCATGGGAATGTATGTGAGAAAGAATAAAGTCTTAAGGAATTTTTGGAAAAATTGAGATGGTCTAACGATTAAGCAAAGAACACAAAGGA
>JACVIX010000070.1 GCA_015711725.1 Candidatus Geothermincola primus
CTACACTCATTCCCTACACGAGGCTGTTTACCAATTCATATTTACTTAATCAACCGCGCGCTCGTTAGCGATAAAAACATATATGGAACCCATATCCTTATATAAAACATATTGACAATTCATAGTCAGTTGAGGATAACGCAGATTTATACGAAATAGCTATATTCGATTATCCCCTTTTCCGCCGAGATATAAGGTGGTTTCCTATAATTTTCACTTTGTAAAATAACTAAAGTAATTATGTAGAATCGTTAACGAGCGAAGCAAGAGCGAGGAGGATAGTGTCTTCAAAGTATGACCTCTGCGATTCTAATAGAGGATTTTCATTCATAACAATATTCCTCAGATGACGCTTTGTTAGTTGATTTTCAAATTGTCTTGGCGGAAAGATGCCATATTCTTTCGAAGGCTCTTTGGGTTGAAAAGGTTGAGAGACCAACTTATCATCCCGACGAATGCCAATCCACTGAGAAGAGAAAAACCTACCCTATCATCCCGACAAACGCCAGTCCACCGAGAAGAAAGAAGATCAACTGATGCTGTATCGTCTCAGTAGGCGCTTTGGGTTGAAAAGGTTGAGAGACCAACTTATCATCCCGACGAATGCAAATCTACCAAAAAGAAAGAAGACTAACTTATCATCCCGACGAATACAAATCTACCAAGAAGAAAGAAGACTAACGTATCATACTAGCAAAACGAGCAAATTAAACAGGAAGAAAAAGGCGCTCTCTTAATTTTCATCTAGGAAACATAGTACTATGACTGGCGAAAATAAAGCGATAAGAGTAGAGGAGATGGAGGAGAAAATCGCAAAGCTCGTGTTAGAGATAGAGCGGTAGAAGATCGAGGTGGTCTTTGCCTACCAGGACTTTAGAGCCTAGCGAAGCGGAGGTGCAAGGGCCTGCGCATGGCGAAAGCAAGGGAGAGGAAGGTAATCATTAGCTATATAGGTGCGTTGAAGTGGATGTTGCTATGGGATATGATAAATTTTAAGGAAGATTTCTTTTGGGCCGGATTCGTCCGTTGAAGAAGAAAGGTTTGCGTTGCAGAGGGAAAAGCGCGAGAGAGCTGTGGAGTGAATATGCAACGTCACTCGGCGCAATTCCCGCTTGGGTGGGGAGAGGGTGGGGATAACAGCCGGGGAAGTTGAATGATAGTGCGAGATAGATAGCGAGATAGATAATGTGAAAGGAGAGTATGAAGGCGGGTAAGAGAAGATGGAAGAGAAAGGCACTTTGAGGGTTAAAACCGGTCTGGCCGAAATGCTCAAGGGTGGCGTGATCATGGATGTGACCACACCTGAGCAAGCTAAAATAGCCGAGGAGGCCGGGGCGGTGGCGGTGATGGCGCTGGAGCGGGTGCCCGCGGATATCCGCGCCGCGGGCGGGGTGGCGCGCATGGCTGACCCTACCATCATTCAAGAGATCATGGAAGCGGTTACCATTCCGGTGATGGCTAAGGCGCGCATCGGTCATTTCGTGGAGGCGCAGATTTTAGAGGCCCTTGGAGTGGATTACGTGGATGAGAGCGAGGTGCTCACCCCCGCGGACGAGAAATTTCACATCAACAAATGGGAGTTCAAGGTGCCCTTTGTCTGTGGTGCGATCAATTTAGGGGAGGCTCTTCGGCGAATCGGAGAAGGGGCGGCGATGATTCGCACCAAGGGAGAAGCGGGTACCGGAAACGTGGTGGAAGCGGTAAGGCATATGCGCACCATCAATCAGGAGATCAGGAGATTAACGGTGACCCCCAAGGAAGAACTAATGGCGGTGGCCAAAGAGATGGGGGCTCCCTATGATCTAGTCTGCTGGGTAGCGGAGAATGGTCGGCTCCCTGTGGTGAATTTCTCTGCCGGCGGAATTGCCACCCCCGCGGATGCCGCCATGATGATGCAGCTGGGAGCCGACGGTGTATTCGTGGGATCGGGTATCTTCAAGTCGGAAGATCCCGCGGCGCGCGCTCGAGCTATCGTGGAGGCGGTAACTCATTTCAACGATCCAAAGATCCTGGCGGAGGTCTCCCGCGGCTTGGGAAAGGCTATGGCGGGATTGGAGATAACTGAGATAGGGAAAGAGAATCTAATTCAGTTCCGCGGCTGGTAAATCTCTGTCCATTCAATCCTGGAGGAATATGAGGAAAAGGACCATAGGCGTACTCGCTTTGCAGGGAGCAGTACGGGAACATTTGATGATGTTGGAGAATTGCGGAGCTCAAGGGATAGCGGTGAAATATCCCTCTGAGCTTTTCGCCTGTGATGGCCTGATTATTCCCGGGGGAGAGAGCACCACTATTGGAAAACTGATCGTGCGCGACGGCTTTCTGGAAGCCTTAAGAAAAAGGGCTTCCGAAGATCTGCCTGTATATGGGACATGTGCCGGGCTAATCGTGCTGGCTCGCCAGGTAACCGAGGGAAATCAACCGCTGCTGGGGTTAATGGATATCGTGGTGCGCAGAAACGCCTATGGTAGGCAGGTGGACAGCTTCGAGGACGACTTGATTATCAAAGGTATCCAGGATGAGGAAAAACCATTCCGCGGTATTTTCATCAGGGCTCCATGGATCGAGGAGGTGGGGCCGGACGTCGAGGTGCTATGCGAGCATAAGGGAAAGGTGGTGATGGCGCGCCAAGATAGATTTCTGGTGTCTGCCTTCCATCCCGAACTTACCGATGATCGGCGCGTTCACCTCTATTTCCTGGACATGGTCAAAGAACTCCTCTCCTAGTCGCGCGAAGCGTTGAGGTGGTTGCCAGATTTATATGTTGCCATATCTAATATTTAAGAAAATACATAATATGATTAAAATGGCGGATAGATGCCTATTCTGGATGGCGGATACGTTGAGGAGGTAGCCATGTCAGGACATTCCAAGTGGTCGAGCATAAAACATAAAAAAGCGGCAGAGGATGCCAAGCGGGGGCAGCTCTTCAGCAAGCTCTCCCGGGCAATAATCGTGGCGGCTAGGGAAGGAGGAGGAAACCCGGATGTTAATATAGCCCTGGCCAACGCTATCGAAAAGGCGAAAAGCTATTCCATGCCCAAGGAGAACATCGAGAGAGCCATCAAACGAGGGACCGGCGAAATCGAGGGAACTTCCTACGAAAAGATCGTCTATGAGGGCTATGGAGCCAACGGGGTAGCCATTATGGTGGACGTGATGACGGATAACCGCAACCGGGCCGCCTCGGATATCCGGCGCATCTTCAACCGAGCAGGAGGAAGTCTGGGCACCTCGGGATGCGTGAGCTGGATGTTCGAGAAGAAAGGCATCATCATCGTCAACAAATCCGAGGAGGTGGATGAGGACACCCTGTTGGAAGTCGCCCTGGAAGCTGGTGCCGAGGATGTGCGCACCGAAGATGCCCACTACGAGATCATCACCGACGTGGAGAGTTTCCGCGGGGTAGTAGAGGAGCTGGAGCGAAAGCAAGTGCCCTTCGCCTCCGCAGAGGTGACCATGCTTCCCAAATCCACGGTGGAGTTGGACAAGGAGAGCGCCAAGAAGGTACTCAGGTTGGTGGATGCACTGGAAGAGAACGAAGACGTCCAGGAAGTCTACTCCAATTTCGATATTCCCGACCATATCTTGGAGGAGATTTCGCTGGAGAAATAGAAATCAATAAAGGATTTTAGGCCGGGTTTGAAGAGAGGCGATTAGGCGATACGGACGGTGAGGAGAGAGAACGGATAGCGTGATGTTTTCATGATCGTTATCGGAATCGATCCAGGATTGTCCACCACCGGATTCGGGGTGGTGGAGGCGGACGGAACCAGGATAAGGCCCCTGGAGTTTGGAGGGATAAGGACCTCACCAGGGGCGGTTTTGTCGGCGCGGCTTGGTAAGATATATAAGGAAGCGGAAAAACTATTCGCCCGATATAGGCCGCAAGCGGTGGCCATAGAACAGATCTTCTTCAGTTCCAACGTAAAGAGCGCTATGCGGGTGAGCGAGGCCAAGGGGGTGATCATGCTTGCCGCCCACAGGGCGGGGGCGGAGGTTTTCGAGTATACCCCGCTGGAGGTGAAGATGGCTATGGTAGGAGGTGGGAAAGCGGGTAAAGAGCAGGTGAGGTTTATGGTTAGATCCCTTTTGAGCCTGGAGGAGGGGATAGATTCCACCCATGCTTCCGATGCTTTGGCTCTGGCCTTGTGCCATCTTCATGTTCATGTTTTGCGAGAGCGCTTAAAGGCGGCCACCGAGGGCAAGGATTGAGGTTGGAGGAGAAGAAAGGGGAAGTCGATTTAACCAGCGAGGATGAAAAAACGACTGTGAGTTAGGGTTAAAGCGAGGTGGGAACTTGATCGCCTCGGTTGAGGGCAGATTACTGGAGAAGACGGAGGATTCGGTTATCCTGGAGGTAGCCGGTTTAGGTTTGCAGTTGTATGTATCCCGTAACACCTTGGAATCCATTCCTTCCGCCGGCGAAAGGGTGATGCTTTACAGCCACCTATATGTAAGGGAAGACGTTCTTGCCCTGTATGGTTTCTCCACCCCACTGGAGAAAGAACTTTTCCTCAACCTTTTAGGAATCACCGGGGTGGGGCCCAGGATGGCATTGGCCATACTATCTGCGTATAAGCCGGAGGACTTTCTAAGGATCGTGGCCACGGAAGATCTGGCCTCCATCACCGCTATCCCAGGGGTGGGCAAGAAATCTGGCCAGCGCCTGCTTATGGAAATGAGGGATCGGCTGGGCCCACAGGAAATGGAACTGGCGAGGGGCAGGTCGGTCCCCGGAGAGGATATCTATCGGGACGCTCGGGAAGCGCTGCGCAACCTGGGATACACAAGCGCGGAAGCGGCAAGGGCTCTGGAGGGATTTCAGGCGGAAGGAAAATCGCTAACCGTGGAGGATCTGCTGAAGTACGCCCTCTCCCGTATGGCCAGGGATTAAAAAGAAACGGTGAGCGTTGCAAGACGGATGAGCCTTAAATTTTACATGATGAATAAATTTTATAAGGAGTATATTGTAAGAGTGGCGAAGAGACTCCGGAGCTCCAGAGGAGAGATATAGATGATAATAGGCGGCGGGTCACGGAGAGGTTATCAGATAATTTACGATGAATTTAACGGTGTGAAAATTTTAAGGTGATTTTATGGAAGAAAGATTGCTCGATCCCCAGATAACCGACGAGGAAAGGGAACTGGACTTAACCCTGAGGCCGCGCAGACTAGATGAGTTTATCGGACAGGACCGCATCCGGGAACATTTTCGCATCTTCATTAGCGCCGCTCGCGAGAGGGGGGAGAGCCTGGACCACGTGCTGCTTTCAGGGCCTCCCGGTTTGGGGAAGACCACCCTGGCGGGAATAATCGCCAACGAGATGGGTGTGAGCTTAAAGCAGACCTCGGGTCCTGCCTTGGAAAGGTCCGGGGACCTCGCGGCAATACTAACCAACTTACAGGACGGGGATGTGCTATTTATCGACGAGATTCACCGCATTAACCGCACGGTGGAAGAGGTGCTCTACCCGGCGATGGAAGACTACAAAATCGACATCATCATCGGAAGGGGGCCAGGAGCCCGGTCCATCCGGCTAGATTTGCCCAGGTTTACCTTAGTCGGTGCCACCACCCGTTCGGGATTGCTCACCTCCCCACTGCGGGATCGCTTCGGGGTCCATTCTCGGCTGGATTACTACGACATCGGGGAGATGTTAGATATAGTGAAGCGGTCCGCCCGCATACTTGGGGTGTCCATCGATGAGGAAGGCGCGCTGGAGATAGCCCGCCGTTCCCGTGGCACCCCTCGAATCGCCAACCGCCTTTTGCGCCGGGTCAGGGACTACGCTCAGGTGAGGGCGGGGGGGAGCATAGATCGGGGGGTGGCCGACGAGGCTCTCTCCCTCTTCGAGGTGGACCAGTGTGGACTGGATAAAGTGGACAAGATGATTCTGGAGAGCATCATCTTTAAATTCGGAGGGGGACCAGTGGGAGTGAATACCCTGGCGGTTTCGGTGGGCGAGGAGATAGATACCATCGAGGAGGTCTATGAGCCTTACCTGCTGCAGATAGGGTTCCTTCAGCGTACCCCGCGAGGCAGGGTGGTGACGGAGCACGCTTACCGTCATCTGGGAATAAGCCAGGACGGGGATTCCACCCTTTTTTAAAGAGTGAGGCGAGGATGAAAGACCTTCTGATCGACGCCTGTTGCGCTCCCTGCGCATACATGACCTTATTGGAGCTTCCCATGGAGAAAGGGAAGACACGTTTTATATTCTACAATCCCAATATCCATCCATACTCGGAGTACCGGCGACGACTTGATGCTTTTGTGGCCTTCATGGAGGAGGAAAGTTTCTCATATGATGTGCTCCCATACCAGCCGGAGGAGTGGATAAGGGGGATATCCTTCAGGGAGGAAAACCGCTGCGAGATCTGCTACCGCATGCGCTTAAGAAAAGCGGCCGATTATGCTCTTGATGAGGGATTTCCCTCTTTTACCACCACCCTTTTAGCAAGTCCCCACCAGGATCACGAACTACTCCAGAGACTGGGGGAGTCCATCGCCAAGAGCAGGGGCCTGCGGTTTATCTATTGGGATGGGAGAGAGAGTTATCGTAGCAGACTGCAGGATGCCAAGTTGAGGGGCATGTATATTCAATCTTACTGCGGTTGCCTTTTAAGCGAGAGGGAGAGATACGACCGGGCTTATCGCAGATCTAAGAAGAGCTGTTAATAATGCGGGTGGAACTTTTCGATTATCACCTTCCTCCTGAACTGATAGCCCAGACGCCTTTGGAGCCCCGAGACAGCTCCCGCCTGATGGTGGTGGAGCGCACCAGTGGCAAGATTAGCCATCACCGCTTCCGCGAACTGGTGGATATGTTGAACCAGGCGGATGTAATGATTCTCAATCGCACCCGAGTGAGGAAAGCGCGATTATTTGGGGTAAAGATTGGAACCGGGGCGAGAGTCGAGCTGCTACTGTTGCGACCTCTAGATAAATTCAGGGAGCGCTGGGAGGCGCTGGCGCGGCCGGCCCGAAGGCTCAAAGCGGGCACTCAGTTGGAAGTAGGCGAAGGCGAGCTGCATATAGAGGTGGTGGAGGATAAAGGTGAGGGGTTGTTCGTGCTGCGACTCTTTTCCCCTAGGCATGAGGAGATTGAGGAGCTTATCGAAAGATACGGTAAGATCCCCCTGCCCCCTTATATAAAAAAGGAGCTTAAGGACCAGGAGAGGTATCAGACCGTCTTCGCCTCCGAGACGGGATCGGTGGCCGCCACCACCGCCGCCCTTCACTTCACCCCTGATATGCTGGATAGGATAAGGAGGAAAGGGGTGGAGGTGGGATATATCTATCTCCAGATAGGCTTGGATACCTTCCGGCCGGTGCAGGAAGAGGAGGTGGAACGGCACTCCATGCACAGCGAGGAGATGGAGGTGGGGGAAGAGGTATGTGATTTGGTGCATAGGGTGCGAGGGCGGAAGGGTCGGGTGGTTGCGGTGGGAACCACAGTAACGCGGGCTCTGGAAACCGCCGTGAACCCGATGGGAATGATACGCCCCTTTAAAGGATCGACACGTCTTTTTATCTATCCAGGATATAAGTTCCAGGTGGTGGACGCGCTTATCACCAACTTCCATCTTCCCCGCAGCACCCTTTTGATGCTGGTCTGCGCCTTCGCCGGACGCGATTTGATATTCACTGCCTATGAGGAGGCCATAAAAGAACGCTACCGTTTCTATAGTTTTGGTGACGCCATGTTAATTTATTGACCTTTGAATGTCTTTTAGGAAATTTTACACTCCCCAATTTTGAATTGAGGAAATTCGAGGTTATGCTTTGCGATTTAGAACCGGAAAGCTCCTGATTTTTATCTTAAATGAGAGGGAAAGAATAAATTTGCAGGATAGAGATGAATGATTCTTGTCGCTAGAGATTAAATTCAGCCTATTCTCAAGATAGTTTGCTCTGTTTAAATATTCATAGATAAATATCTTGTTCATCTAATGCGAGATCGGTCAGCGGAAGGAAGTGAATGGTCTTACTTTCACGCTGATACCCCTGAGATTATCTTGGAGCGGGAATTGTATGAGTGATAATGGCCATTCATCCGCTATCTCAGGTGAGCCTCACCAAGTGGGATTCATGGCTTTGAGAAAATCCTTAAAGTATAATTTTCGCTATGGCCTTTAACATTACCGCGAGAGACGATAAGACGGAAGCCCGTTGTGCCGTCCTGGAATGCGCCCATGGAAGCGTGGAGACCCCTTTGTTTATGCCGGTGGGCACCAGGGGGGCGGTTAAAGCCATCTCCCCGAGGGATTTAAGGGATCTGGGTTTCCATCTTATCTTAGCTAACACCTATCATCTATACCTAAGGCCGGGAATCGAGGTGGTGAGCAAGTGTGGCGGCCTTCACAATTTTATCTCTTGGGATGAGGCTATCCTTACCGATTCAGGAGGTTACCAGATCTTTTCTCTCTCCAAAACCCTTTGCGTGGAGGAAGAGGGGGTGAGGTTCCGTTCCGTCTATGATGGAGCGGAGGTTTATCTAACCCCGGAGAAGGTGATAGAGGCCCAACAGCTCCTGGGTTCGGATATCGCCATGGTGCTGGACGAATGCGTCCCCTATCCCTGCGAAAAAAGTTACGTGGAGAAGTCCGTCCAGCTCACCTACAGGTGGGCGAAGAGGTGCAAGGAGGCGCATCGCCGGCCCGATCAGATGCTCTTCGGCATCGCTCAGGGGGGAAGTTACGCAGACCTGCGCAAGCTCAGCGCCCAGCTCACTGTGGAGCTGGATTTTCCCGGTTACGCCATCGGGGGTTTGAGCGTGGGGGAGCCGCGGGATTTGATGTTGGAACGTCTCTCCGAACAGCTGGAAATACTCCCTTGGGATAAACCTCGCTATCTTATGGGTGTGGGAGATCCCGAGGGCATCGTGGAGGCGGTGGCTCTTGGGGTGGATATGTTCGACTGCGTCCTCCCCACCAGGCTTGCCCGCAACGGAACCGCTCTCACCCGCGAGGGTAAGATTAACCTGCGCAATTCCCTTTATACCAAGGATGACCATCCCTTAGAGGAGAATTGCACCTGTTATGCCTGCTCCAACTTTTCTCGGGCTTATCTGAGGCATCTCTATCTCAACAATGAGATACTCGCCCTGATGCTGCTCACCCAGCATAATCTCCATTTTATCCAGGAACTGATGGAAGATTGCAGAAATTTTGTCAAAGCTGGTAAAATGTTTGAGTTAAAATCGGCCTGGCGGGGCTGGAATAGAAAAGAAAAAGAGAGCGATTCTCCCCTTTAAAAGATCGCCTGAAAGCGGAGAAAGCTCTTGTTGCTCATGGAGATATTAAAAGATAAATGAGCTTCTACTAAAAGAAAGGTGTGAGGTTATGTTCGAATTCTTTGCCTTTATCGCTCAAGAGAATGGCGGCAGCGGAGGTGGGGGCGGCGGAAGCGCCTGGAGTATGATCATCGTCCTAGTGGGCATTTTCGCTATTTTCTATCTATTTCTCATTCGTCCCCAGCAGAAAAAGATACGTTCCCAGATGGAGCTGGTGGAGAAACTGAGGGTGGGGGATGAGGTGGTGACCAGCGCGGGGATATACGGCATCGTGACCGAGCTGGAGGACGATACCCTGCTCATCGAGATATCTGAAGGGGTAGAGATACGCATCGCTAAAAACGCGGTTGTGCGCAACCTGACCGCCTCCGAGAGAGCGGAAAAGGAGAAAGAGGAAGCGGAAGAGGAGGAGGAATCCGAGGAATCGAAAGCTGAGGAAGCGTCTGAAGGGGAAAAGGAAACTCAGGAAGAAGAGGAGACCTAGGCCGGCAATAAAAACTATAGGATAGCAGCGCTTAACGCGGCGAGAATGCCGAGGATTTCCTCGCCTGTGAAGAGACAGGCAATAGCCAGAAGATGGCTAACTTTTTTTACAGTATAAGCATTTATTTGAAATTAGCGGTTGGAGATATTAAAGGTAGCACAAAACTTTGATAACGTTTGAGGATGTAAAGAGGGATAACCAGATAAGGGTTTTTCTGGAATACGCCGACCGTTTCACCGGAGCGATTGGATATACCGAGCACGGATACCGACATGCCCAGCTGGTTGCGGAAAGAGCCAGAGAGGTGCTCTATCAGCTTGATTTCGGCGAGCGGATGGCGGAACTAGCGGCGATAGCCGGTTACCTCCACGATATAGGAAACGTGGTGAGTCGAGAGGGTCACCACCTGGCCTCGGTGATGATCGCCTATACCCGGCTCTCGTCTTTGGGAATGGGAACGGATGAGCTGGCTTATGTGATGAGCGCCATCGCCTGCCACGAGGAAGAGTCCGCCCGCCTGATGAACGAGGTGGCTGCGGCTCTGCTTATCGCAGACAAGTCTGACGTGCATCGCTCCCGGGTGAGAAAGAAGGACCTTCCCAGTGAGGGAGAGTTTATTCAAGACATCCATGATCGGGTGAATTTCTCTGTAACGGATTCCTCGCTCACCGTGAATAAACTCAGCCGGGAGATCGTCTTAGAATTATCGGTGGACACAGCCATAAGCTCGGTGATGGAATATTTCGAGATCTTTCTGGAGAGGATGATGTTGTCCAGGGAGGCTTCCAACTTTTTAGGGGGAACCTTCAAGTTCTTCATCAATGGTAATCTGATGATCTGACGAATCGCGGAGGTGTGAGGTGAGGTTCAAAAAAAATATCGGGGAGCTGCTGGTGGTGCTGGCGGTACTTCTGGCGGTCTATCTCCCCATCTTCATCGGGCGCTATTCTCCCCGCCTGGGACTTGATCTGCAGGGAGGCATCAATATCACCCTTCAGGCGGTCGGCCCCGCGGATAGCGGCACCATGGAGAAGGCAGCGGAGATCATCAGGCGTAGGGTAAACGCGCTGGGCCTGACGGAACCGGTGGTGGCCGCCGAGGGCAGCAACCGTGTGTTGATCCAGGTCCCCGGGGAGAAAGATATAGAGAGGGTCAAACATATCGTGGGCACCACCGCTCAGCTGCAGTTCCGTGAAGTTCTGCAAGTGATCTATCCAGGAGACGAGGATTATGAGACCACCGAAGTGACCAAGGTGGATCCCAACGACACCCAAGCCTATCAAGCACTAAAAGATCAAGAGATAGTGCTGGAAAAAGGTGGATACAACGGACAGACGGTCAAGGTGAAGATGGGCGGCACTCGGCTTACTGGCGACGTGATCAAAGACGCACAGGCGGTACAGACCGCGGGAGCTTGGGAGATCGATTTCGTTCTCACCGATGAAGCCTCCCCCAAGTTCGCCGAGCTCACTCGGGAATTGCAGGGGAAACAGCTGGCCATCGTACTCGATTACAAATTGGAGTCCTTTCCTAACGTGAAGGAGCCTATAACCCAAGGTAGGGGACAGATAACCGGCGACTTCGACAAGCAGTCCGCAAACGATTTAGCCTTGGTGCTTCGGTTGGGGGCATTGCCGGTGGAGCTGCGTGAGCTTACCAGCGAGGTGGTGAGCGCCAGTTTGGGGAAGGAATCCCTGGATAAAGGGCTGATCGCCGGGATGGTGGGCCTGATTCTGGTATTGATTTATATGTTCGCCATCTATCGAGGTCTGGGTTCGGTGGCTCTGATCCAACTTGCCCTTTTCGCGGCGCTGGTTTACGGGCTGGTCACCTTGCTAGGCCATTTCATCAGCTGGTCGCTTACCCTGGCGGGGATAGCGGGAATTGTAGTTTCCATCGGTATCTCTGCGGATTCCAGCGTGGTCTATTTTGAGAGGCTCAAGGAGGAAGTAAGAGCGGGCAAGACCTTGAAGTCCTCTGCCGATCGGGCTTTCAAGCCGGCTTTCCGCACAGTGATAGCGGCGGACCTCACCACTTTCATCGCCGCACTGATCCTCTGGATTTTCGCCATCGGTCCGGTGAGGGGCTTCGCTTTTACTTTAGGCCTCTCCACCATCCTGGACGTCTTCATCAACTACTTCGCCACCCATAACCTGGTAGTGCTGTTTTCCCAGCTGAAAGTCTTCGAGCGCCCCGCTTTAGTGGGAGTGGGAGCTGAGGTGAAGCGGGGTGAGGCCTAAGTGTATTTAAAGGGCAAGGAATATAAGTTAAATTTTATCGGCAGGAAAAAGATCTGGTTTGGGGTTTCCGCGGTTTTGGTTCTCATATCCATAATCGCCTTCTCGCTCATGGGGCTGAATCTAGGCATCGAGTTTCGGGGAGGGTTTCTTTTAAGGACCACCCTGGAGAGCCCTGCCACCGTTCCCCAGGTGGAGGATATTCTGTCCAAATACGCGGATCAGGGGCTGGGCAAGAGCATTATCCAGGTCTCCGATGACGGCCTCACCCTCACCATGCGCTTGCCTTTGATTGAGGATGAGTCCGCTCAACTCAAGGTAATAGAGGGGATCAAGAGCGACCTCAAAGAGAGATATGGTATTCCCCAAGGTGAGTTTATGATCAAAACCGCGCTGAACAACCCCGCTGCCGCTTCTGAAGTGGAAGAAATCTTGGAGAGGTATAAGGATAAGGGGTTGCAGAGCTATCAGGTGGCGCTCTCAGAGGAGGGGAAGTCTCTGAGTGTGTATACCAATCGCATATCTGATGAAGGTCTGCGCGTTCAATTCTTAAATGGTGTAAAAGATGATTTGAACCAGAGATATGGACTTCCAGAAGATGATTTTACCGGGCCGGTGAGGGAAGTCATCCTCGACGAGGAGCTGGTGGGATCGGAATGGGGTAAGGAGATCAGCAGAAAAGCCATAATCAGCCTGGTAGTCTTTTTGGCCATCATACTGGTCTACATTTCCTTTCGCTTCGAGTTCAAGATGTCGGTTCCCGCCATCGTCGCCTTGGTGCACGATACCATCATCACCGTGGGGGTATACGCTCTTACCCGCCGCCAAGTAACCCCCGCGACGGTTATCGCCTTTCTTACCATCCTGGGATATTCACTCTATGATACCATCGTGGTCTTCGACCGCATCAGCGAGAATGTCAACCTAATGGACGCCTCAGGAAGAAGAACCTACAGCGAGGTGGTGAACGAGAGCGTCAACCAGACCATGATGCGTTCCATCGGCACCACCCTTACTACTCTCCTCCCCATCTTCACCATCCTGCTCTTCGGCGGAGAGACCCTTAAGGACTTCGCCTTCGCCCTCTTTATCGGGGTTATACTGGGGTCGGCCTCCTCCATATTCATCGCCCCGGAGATATTGGCTCTGTGGAAGGAGACGGAGCCCAGGTATGCCGCTATCAGGAGCAAGGCGGAGAAGCAAGGAGCCCGGGAGCGGGTGATAAAGAAAAGGGCCGAGGTGGTTCCCATGGGGAAGAAGAGGGAGGAAGCCGTGGGAAAGATGGGGGAGAAAGAGAAGGCGGCGGCGGGGGTGGCCGCAAAGCAGCCCGCGCGCGCCGATACCAAAGGCGCCGCTCAGCCGGCTGCCAAGCCTTCGCCTAAGACTCCATCCAAAGGAGCGCCGAAGAAGAAGCCAGGTTCAGGCAAAGCCACCACTAGGGGACCGGCGGTATCCAAGAAAAAGAAGAAAAAGAAGAAGAGATAGCGTTATTATATATCGCATTGATTGAATTACAATGCTCTTGAATGGAATGGGTAATATAAGACATTCATGAATTTTCACATGAAAATTGATGGGGGCGAGCTCAGCGGCTCGCCCCCCTTTCTTCTTCCCACGCCTGGGCGCAGGCTATTTCAACTGGTCACGGCCGAAGTCCAGCAGCCTGCGGGCGGTGATGAGCAGCTGAATCTGGCCGGTGCCCTCGAAGATGTCGGTGATCTTGGAGTCCCGCATCCACTTCTCCAAGAGCAGCTCCCGAGAGTATCCCAAGGGACCCATGAGCTCCACCGCCTTCTGGGTGATGCGTGCCACCGCCGCTCCCGCCTTGGCCTTGGCCATGGAGGCCTGCAGGTCGTTGCGCTCCCCCCGATCCAGCATCCAGCAGGCCCTCCAAGTGAGCAGGCGGGCGGCCTTTAGATCCGCCTCCATCTGGATTATCTCCCGCTCCAGCGCGCTCATGCGGTTGGGGTTGATCCCGTAGCGGATCTCCACCCCTTGCTCGAGCAGGGTCTCCTTGAGCAGGTCCAGGGCGGCCCGGCCCACCCCGATGGCCATGGCCGCCACCATGGGGCGAGTGGCGTCGAAGGTGGCCATCACCTTTTTGAAGCCCTCGGTCTTGGTCTTGTCCACCACCTCGGGGCTGCCCAGGATGTTCTCCTTGGGGATGCGGCAGTCCATAAAGGAGATGGAGACGGTGTCGGAGCAGCGGATGCCCATCTTATCCTCTATCTTGGTGATCTCCATCCCCGGGGTGCCATGCTCCACTATGAAGGGCTTGATCCCCGCCCTTCCCGCCTTGCGGTCCACCGTGGCCCAGACCACCACGAACCCGGGGGAGTCCTCAAGGGCGCTCTTGCCCGAGGTGACGAAGATCTTCTCCCCGTTGAGCACCCAGCTGTCCCCCTCCAATACCGCGGTGGTCTTGATGTTGGCGGTGTCCGAGCCCGCCTCCGGCTCGGTGATGGCCATGGCCCCCCACACCGGCTCGTCCCCCGCGAAGCGGGCCAGGAACTTCTCCTTCTGCTCGGGGGTGCCGGAGGCCTGCACCGCCGCTCCCCCCAGTCCTCCTCCGGGGAAGGCCAGGGCGATGCCCGCGTCCCCCCAGAAGATCTCCTCCACGGTCACCGCGGTGGCGAGATTGGTCTCCCGGGGCTTGCGCTCCTCTTTGGGCTCCTCCTTCTCGGCTCCTCCCCCCAGGCCTCCGCCCAGTCCCCCCTTCATGAAGGAGTGCACCATCTTCAAGAGGTCCCAGGGCTTTTCGTGCTCCTGCTCGTCATACTGGCGAGCCAGGGGACGTAGGGTGGAGGAGGCAAAGAGGTGGATCATGTTGCGGGTGGCCTTGAGCCGCGGGGAAAGTTCAAAGTCTATCATCTGCCATCACCCCCTTATACCATGACCATGCCTTCCAGAGTGGAAAAGGCCCTTCCGTTGCGAAACCACAGCTCCGGGGGGTTGTCCCGCACGTATCCGTGGCCCCCCATGATCTGCACCGCGCGGTCCCCGCACATCATGGCCACCTCGGCCGCGTAGTTCTTGGCCATGGAGGCCTCCGCGAAGAAGTCCAGGCCCCGATCGCAGCGCCAGGCCGCCTCCCAGACGAGCAGGCGGGCGGCGTCCACCTCGATGGCCATCTCCGCGATCATGAAGGCTATGGCCTGGCGGGAGCCGATGGGCTCCCCGAAGGCCACCCTCTCCCGAGCGTAGTCCCGGGAGTGCTCGGTGGCGTGGCGGCTCATGCCCACCGCCAAGGCGGCCAGTGCCAGGCGGGAGCGGGAGAGCAGGCGCATAAAGTCCGAGCCGCGCTCGCCCCCCAGCTTGGCGGAGGCGGGCAGGCGCAGCTCCTCCAGCTCCACCGGGTAGGTGGGCAGGGCGTGCAGCCCCAGGTTGCGCTCCCGCTCCCCCAGCTTGAGCCCCTTGGTCTCCCGCTTGAGCAGGAACGCCTCCACCCCGGAGAATCCCGTCCCCGGGGAGGCGGAGGCGAAGAGGATGAGGTCGTCGGACTGGGCGGCCAGGGGGACCAGGCACTTGCGCCCGGAGATTACGTATTCGTCCCCGTCGGCCACCGCGGTGGTCTTGAGCGCGGAGGCGCAGAAGTTGTAGTAGGGCTCCACCAGCATTCCGGAGGCGGGGCGGTACTCCTCCTCGCAGTAGGGGGGCAGATATGCCTTTTTCTGCTCCTCGTCCCCCTGGTCCAACACCGCGTAGGTCAGCATGGTGGGGGCGAGCAGGTAGATGGTCATGGACAAGTCTCCCCAAGCCAGCTCCTCGCAGGCGATCACCCCGGTGAGGGCGGAGAGCCCCTCCCCGAATCCCCCATACTCCTCGGGGACCGACCCTCCCACCAGGCCCAACTCCCAGCCCTTGGCGATCACTTCCTGGGGGACCTCGCAGGATTCATCCGCCTCCCGCATCAGGGGGTCCATCTGTTCGCGAGCGAAGGAGGCGCAGGTCTCCTGTACCATGCGTTGCTCCTCGCTCAATTCGAAAGATACCAT
>JACVIX010000071.1 GCA_015711725.1 Candidatus Geothermincola primus
TTTTTCGAGATCCCTAAAAATACACGTGTTGTCGCCTTATAATAATGTGATTGGCGCTTTATAGGGCTGTGGTTCATGAACCCTGACGCCCGTTTCTTCTACGTCAACCTGGGGTTCTTCTCTGGAGTGATGCTATTAGGTCTTTTTTGGAGTTTATGGCCCGCGGCGCGGAAAAATTGAGCTTTGGTGTGGCGCTAGTTGGCTTTTGCCGGCATTCTGCTCATGTGCGTCATCGATAATCGAGTGCCAATTGAATATTCGCCGAGAAAGTATTCTTCGGGAAGAGAGGAGAGAATATGTCGCACAAGGGAATGAGTGGGAACCTTAGGTTAGGTATGCGCAACTTTTCTAGGGAAATGGCTGTCTTCTGGGGGCCCGCAAAATCTCAGGCTAGGAGTGGGCGTCGCCGCGAGGCGACCATCTTTTGACCATCCATAATATTTCCAACGGGCACCATCCGGTCCCATATATCTTAGCAACAGATAGTAGCAGAAGGGCTTTCTGGTGATACTTCTTTTCAGGAGTGGCGGAGCACACTTTAGCGGCGCTGGCTTCCCACTTCCTGTTGAGCCATTTCGACATGACGGTTTTCGGATAGGTAGTGAGCGCGGTCGTTGGCATCATGCCCCATATCTCCCTGGAATAACCAATATCCGCCTCCCGGAATAGGGGAGGGGCAGATCTCCATTGTGGGCGCCGTCGCGGGCATGGCAGTGAAGGATTTCAATCTGTGGCTGCCGCGATCGCACGCGAGAGGCAAACCTTTAAATAATCCCTTCAAACCTTCAAATGCTTCTACAGTTACCCCTTGCGCGTGTGGAAGGATGACAATAAAATAATTGACCAAGTATAAAAATATGATAGCTTTGTTTGATATGATAGCTTTGCTTACGAAAATATGATAGCTTTGCTTACGAAAGGAGGAGAAAGATGACCCGCGCCGAGTCGGAAAAGCTCTCCGTATACAAAATTACTGCGGACGCCCTTACCCTGGCTCGCATTCCTCTCGCTCTCCTGGTGGTAGCCCTGGCTGCCATCTTTGGAAGGGATGCTTTAGGAGTTGGGCTCATGCTTATCCTTGTGGGATGGACCACCGATGTTTTAGACGGGCGTTTGGCGCGCATCGATCCTAAAGGGTCACGCACTGCCATCGGTGACGCGGACCTTTACGTGGACCTGGCGCTGGACACAGCGGGACTGCTTCTTTTCGTATTTTCCGGTTTTGTGCCCGCCTGGATAGCTCTGATCTACTTGGCTCTGGCCACGGGAATAATCCTTCTTTTCAACACCCGAGCGGTGATTACTTATTTCGAGCTACCCGTACTGGCCGCCCACCCCTTGCTCGCTTTTGCCGCCTCTCCCTGGATTGGACTTCTCTATATGTTCTGGTTGTTGGGAGCGGCTGTCCTTGATCACAAGCGCCTCTTCGAGATTCTAGGCATGCTGATGGGCAAGGAAAAAGTAAAAGATTAAGCGATAGGCGCCAAATATCGAAACACCCATTATGCCGATCAGCTCGTTAAAAAAGCTTTAAAGGCACTAACCCCGTAACCGTGGTCGATTCGCGTAAACAGGCGGTATGAATCTTTTACCACATGGGAAATCACACAGTTAAATAGATTGCCTCATTCGACATTTTGGTAGCCCGATTTCGACCACCCATTCGGCTAGGTGATAAGCTGCGCTTTTTATTATTTCCCTAAAGGTCATGCTTTTTAAGGGCAGTGGGGAAGACAATTGAGACGTTACTCATTGGACCTTCTAAGATATGCCGCTTTGTCCGCGACACGGTTATCTTTATTATCCTCCTGATTTTACCCTGTAAAAACAAGCATCTTCCTTAGTATACGGATGTATGTAATTTTTTAATATTTATCGCATTATTTATCGCATTGCTGCATGGATTTTCAAGAAGCCAGTTTGATCTTGATTATGCCTTCCTCCTGCTCATCCCAGGTGACCTTGTTAAAGTCAATGTCGCATACTGCGGCGGTTATCCCCGCCAACAGCGGGCCGTTGACGCCGTTACGGATATAAAAACCTTGGGAGAGGTTTTCCATGGATGGATTGTCCACCTCGGGCACACCCAAGCCTCTGGCTTTGATGAATCCTAGCCCCCGCAGCGAAGCACACTCCCTCTCCTGAGCCAGCCGATGATAGAAGTTATAAACATATTCTTGGAGGAGCCGGGGAATCTCCTCTCCCAGCTCATACTCCAACTCGCTGATGAGAGCGTTGAGGTACCCACTCCCGATGACAAATACCCATTCCCTCGTGTCCGTATCGATTATCTTTCCGTTTTTAGTATCCCAGCGGAACCTGGAAATTTCGCGGGGGATACCGCAGGAGCCGCATCTATGGTATCCCGCATGCGCCTCCACGCTCTTGGGCTGGACTGGGGTGAGCCGCTCCTCCTCCGGAGCTTCCGACCAAGGAGCCACGATGATGAACTCTCGGTCTCCGATGGATCCGTAGAACGCCCTGGCTCTCATTCCCTCGATGACCTCGAACCCACCGGTGGCGTCGGCGGAAAAAAGTGTCAAATTGTAGATATTCTTCACCCTGCCCACTAGGATATCTCCTGGCTTATACTTTAACGCCTGCACCCTCCCCAGGCCGATGATGGCGGACTGGACGATCATGAAGATGTAAGTCACCCGTCGCAGAGGCTTAAGCCGCATGATCTTGCCCTTGAGTCCCTGTAACAGGCTTTCAGCGTAATATTTAGAGTCCTTGCGCTTCCCCTCATAGAGGATATGGTCGATGGAAATCCCTAGCTTTTCTTCGATTCCCCGAAGAAGACCATTTACGAGTTCCCTTTCCAAAATGATACTTCGGAATCCCTCTCCGCCACCGATGGATCTGGTCTCTATGGTGCCTCGATCGTGCCATTCCAGGATATACGGTATAAGTTTGGGAACCCCGCACTCCTTGCAGGTAAAAAGGCTCATTCTCCTCACTCCCTCATTCACTATGATATTACTTGCTATGCCTCTATCCAATTCCCTGGAAAGAAAAATACAATTTTTCACTTCCTCATTCACAATGATATCCCTTGTTCTGCTTCTATCTAGTATCTTTTCTCGATGATTATTATATTAAACCCTTTTCAGCGTCTGCTTTGGTTAAGCGATTTTTAGAGGAAGAATAAATATGCACTAGATTTCAATAAAACTCATGCTCTTTCCCGCTGACAGGTTTACTTACCTTGGATACTCTCTTGGTTTTCTTGACGGAAATAATAAAATCACGCCAATCGAGCATCCGCACAAAGGATGCGATTTCTTGGAAAACGATACCCTCAAATGCTCAAAGCTTAAATAAAATAATACACGTTAAAAATTAGTTTACTCCGTTTTCGCCTCGCCCTTGTTTTGGGCGAAGATTATGCTTCCACTCTGTACCAATCTCTGCAACGGTGCATAAGCGCTTCCCTCCACCACCTCCAGGTGGTTGTGATAAGTACCCTGGATAATCTCTTCGGCGCGCCGGTTAAGGTCCGTGATTGGTTCCACTATATAGCGATCGATAAGTATCCTTATAACTATAAAGGAGAGAAGAGCCGCTACGGCAAGCGTCACGATGCCTATGATTATCTGCCGTTTTACCAAGCTTTTTCTCTGATTGGCATAGATTTTTTCCAGGCTTTTAAGTTGTTCGGTGCGGTCGATGACCAAATTTATATATTGATCGCCTTCGCCGAATAAGGGAATGGAAAGCGGCTGAAAGATGGAGATAAAGACGCCTTGCTCCCCTCCTAGAGCGGGCAAGACCTGGTAGCCCTCGGAGGGAATATCTTTAATCATGGATATTTGCTCATCATTTACATTCTCTTCCTTCACCATGCCGATAACTTTCCCATCGGAGACGAGGGAGATGTACTCGGCGCTATAGGTTTCCTGAAGGGATCGGAGCACGAAGTAGATAAGTTTTTGGGGATTGCCCAAGAGTGCTTGTTGCAACAAATCGGGGCTGTAACCGCTTAAAGCGACGGATTGGGCGAATTCGAGGGTGCTGGAAAGTGTGTCCTGGAAATAGTCAGCCAGCTGGCTGATCACCTTATTCTTTATGTTTTTTTCGTTTTCTTCTATCTGACCGATAGGATAGAGGGAGGTGAACAAAAGAGTGAGAAAAATCAGGGTTATTCCCAGGGCGAATATACCCAAGAGTACTTTGGTCATCTCTTTTCCCTTGCCCATCTTACTCCACCTCCCCTTCCATGGATTTTTCCAATAGAATCAAGCTTTGCTTGAGCAGTTTCTGGAGTGGAGCGAAATCGGAAGATTCGTCCACGGGAACCACCACCTCGAAATTGCCGTTCATGATCTCCTCCGAGGTATGGGCTAGGTTTCGAATGGGCTTGTGGACGTAGTGATTGATCAGCAAGCGCGCGAAAACGAAGGCGCAGAGGGCAAGCAACGCCAGCGTGACCAAGGCGGCGACCCCGTGCCACTTCCACATGGAAGTTATCTCCGAATCGTACCCAGCAGTGAGCTCGTCGAGCTCTTTGGTCCGGTCGATAATGGTTCCCACCAGCACCTTTCCCTCGAGTTTGGGAATGGCCGCAGGAGAGGCGATATATAAGTATTTGCCCTCCTTGCCCCCCATTTGGGTGAGCAACTCTTCGGTCGGATTTTCCGTTCCCACGAAGGGAAAGCTCTCGACGGAACCCCTTTCTGGTTTGATGCTGTAAGCCAGGATCTCTCCATCGGCGATAATGGCCATTCCTTCGGCGTCATAGGCGTTGCGGAAGGAGCTGAGGGCGAATTCCAGATATCTCTTTATATCGGTGCCCTTTTGGAATCCCTCAACCATCTCGGGAATAAAGTATTCGAGAGTTGCCGGTTGAAAGGCCATGTTTATGGCTCTGGTAAGTCCTTCCCGAAAGTAATCGGCTATCTGCGTCACGGTGCTCTCCTCCGCGTCTTTGGCCTGCTGGCGCAGATTGGACTGGAAAGAAAAGCCGCTATATATCAGCAGACCATAGATGACTATCGTTCCCAGAGCGAATATCCATGTGAGCAATTTGTTCAGTTCGTTTCTTACTATCTTACTCATTCCTCTTCCTTTCATCGTTTAACCTGATCCAAAAGTGGAACTCAAATTACTATTTGTCAAGTCGAGATAAACCAACATTTCATTGTTCGGTAAGTCTCACTGGAGAATTTATAGCAAAATAATAATGTTGTTAAAATTACCAAAGTTAAAATTATTCGGAAAATTGGGAGTGTAAAAATTGAAATATGCAAGAAAAATTTTCAAATATTCGTATTTTTATTTTATTTTCTTCTATTTATAAGGATAAAATAGGAAATTTATCTTTTTTAATATTTAATTTAGTGCTATTTTTATATTAACCAGTTTCTTTGGATTGAGCGTCTTGGAGGCAATTTGAGATGCCTGAACAGCTGGCGGAGATGTCGATAGAGAGACCAAGGGAGGCCAACGAAGGTAGGCCTTATGGCGGTCTTTCCAGCGAGCGCCGCCGCCTGCTACGGCGCAGCCGTCTGGTGGAGGCAGGGTTGGAACTCTTCGCCACCCTGGGATATGCCCGCACCCCCATAGAGCGCATCTGCGAGGAAGCCAGGGTGGCAACCCGCCACTTCTACGAACTCTTTCCCGATAAAGAGAGCTTGCTTTTAGCGGTGCTGGACAAGGTGATGGACCACGCGCGCGCCGCGGTATTCCGCGCCATAGCTTCTAGTTCGGGTGATCCGCAAGAGCTTATCAGACTGGGTATCTCCGCCTTTGTCCACGCTTATTTGGATGACCCCCGCCATGTGCGCATCGCCTTATTCGAGGTGGTAGGGGTAAGCAGGGAGCTGGAGAGATACCGTAGAGACATAAGCCGGGAGTTCGCCCGCATAATCGAGCGTCAAATCGACCTGCTTGAGGCGGAGGGCTCCATTCCCCGACGCGATTACAGCCTGCTGGCTATGGCTCTGAGTGGGGCTATCAACGATTTGCTCATAGACTGGGAGAACTCGGACGACCCTTATCCGGTGGAACGCATCATCGATGAGCTTGTTCTGCTCTTTCAGGCGGTCTTGAGGGGCCTGGGTACATTCGTCGCTGAGAGTGAAGAATGATTTAGGAGGCAAAAATATTTTTCTCGAGGTAAATGTTTGTCGACTAAAAACCCGCGTATAAGTGCTAAGCGGCATGCCTTTTTTATGTCTATTTTTGAGCCCGATGAAGGGTTGATCGACCGTAAGGGAGGTAAAAACAATGAAAGATTTTTTCTTCCAGGTTCCAAGGACCAGCGTGATGACCACCCAGGGTAGGGTGGACCTTCCCATGTTCTTCTATGACATGTCGGCGCGCATATTGAACTTCTTCGTGGATGCGGATGGAACCCTTCCCATGCTCGAAGGTACTGGCTTGAAACCGGTGCGCTTCTTCGGCGCCAAGGCTTTGGTGAATCTGGCTTTCATGCAGTACAGGGAGGTGAGTATCGGTGGGTATGAGGAGGTTTTCATCACCATCATGGTGGTCCCCGAGGATTTTCCGCGGCCGAAGTGGCCACTTGCCAATGTCCTAAAGCGGGATGGCAATAAGTGGACCATGGGAGGCTACGTTCTGGAGATGCCAGTTACCCTTGCCCAGGCTCGCGTGGCAGGCCGGGAGATCTGGGGTTATCCCAAGTTCGAGACGGAGATACGCTTCAAGTTATCTTTTCGCCGTTTCGAATATTCGGTGTTGCATCCCTCTTCAGGTGAGCCTTTGCTTGAGGTGAGCGCTGAAGAGAGGAGGGGGATTAAGCGACCCGCCTTTGATATGGTCTCTTTCGGTAACCACAATGGGAAGATCCTCCGGACAATTACCGAAGTCGATGGCTTGTACCGCGCCTGCATGGTTAAGAACCTGCGCATCAAGGTGGGAGAGACCGATCACCGCTTTGCTAGAAATATAAGGGCTCTAGGGCTGGAGATTGCAAAGCCCTGGATTGCTTTGTGCTCAGATGCTCTGCGCACCAAGCTCAACCCCGGCGTCCCGGTGGCTGATTGGGAAACTCCCCCCATGCCTTACGCGGTGGAGGGAGAGGGATGGGCTCATCCCCTGTAGAGTAAGGGCATGCCGATTCAGAAAAAGCAAGCCATATAGCCAACGGAATCGCAATCACTGCTCCGGGTACTTACTGGGTACTTGTAGGTACTTATAATTTCAACGCAGATGTTGACGGACTTGAGAGAAAGAAATTGTTTCCATTATGTCTCGATTACCGGAAGAACTTAGCTGTAGACATGTTAACAAGCGGAGTTTAGCTTCTCCGATCCCGAAGGGGAGGTTCTTTAAAAACCTCGTCAAAGTCAAATCCTTGGATTTTTCTATCATTTACTTGTTGTCAAGTTACTGACGTTTGAAGACGCATAATGAGGATATAGCGGAGATTATCGGCGAGAAACCCCTTAGGCACCTCCCCTTGGTTGTTCCATTAGGTACGAAAATGTTGGGATGGTCAATAAAAACTCGTTCTCGAAAAAATTACATAACGTAAAAGCTCATATGATTCGTTTACAGAATCATCAAAGTTCTCCCGCATAAACGCCGTGATAACCTCCTGCGCTATTCCTAGTTCATGATAATAAGAGCGATGCCCGTCTTAATCGCCCTTCTCTTCTTAAAATGATAGAATGGGAGCGAAAGCGAATCCCTGTTGTTACATTTTTAACGTTTTCAAATGCTTTTTTTAACCCTGATGATCCGGGGGCGAATGGGAAAAGGAGGGGGAGATGTCCAAAATAGAAACGGAAGTTCTTATCATCGGCGCGGGCGTGCTTGGCGCCGCCACAGCGAGAGAGCTTTCGCGTTATAAGGTCGACGTGACCTTAGTGGAGAAAGAGGTCGACGTGGGTTGGGGTATAACCAAAGCGAACGTTGGGGTGGTTTGCCAGGGAAGGGATACCCTGGAGTTCCGCCCCGAGTATCATCGCACCAAACTTCTATGGAAGGCGCTCCCTCTCATGGAGCCTCTATGCAAGGAGCTTGACGTGCCTTTCAAGAGAGTGGGGGCTTACCTCATGATCAGAAACTTGGCGCGAAAGGATAAACTGGACAAACTGGCGAAACGAACTGAAAGTCTGGGTCTCGGCACCGATACCTATCTTCCCTACTCCGAGCTAAAGAAGAGAGAGCCCTTTATCTCCAGGGATATAAAGGGAGGGCTGTACGATCATGCTATTGCGGTGGTCCACCCGGTGTGTCTTACCCAAGCGCTGGCGGAAAACGCTGTTCAGAATGGAGTAAATCTCATGTTGGAGACGGAGGTGGAAGAAATACAGACGGGCGATTCATATTTTTCGGTACGCACGAACCAAGGAGAGATTAAGACTCGGTACATCATAAACGCTGCCGGCGAGTGGGTAGATAAGATAGCCGCTATGGTAAATGCCGATGATTTCGTTCTCTTCCCAATCAAAGGCTATGTTGGGGTTCTCGACCGCGACTGCTCGGAGCTGGCGAAAAGTCTTTTGGCGATTCTTCCTGAGGAGCCAGGTGACATGAATATTGTAGTCCCCACCGTGGAGGGAAACCTGCTATTTGGGATACAGCTGCAGATTAATAGAAGACACGATCACTCCACCACCGAACATATGGCCCGCAAGGCGTTGGAAAATGTGCGTAAGATCATACCTGAGATCTCCGAAAAGGACATCATCAATTCCTTCTGCGGTTATCTTATGTTTCGGAACTTCGAAATTGGCTGGCATGAGTGTGAGGTTGCTATGTCGTCCCGTGTGAGCCGGTTCGTCAATATGACCATAGGCTATCCTGGAGTGAGCGCCAGTCCTGGAGCCGCATTAGAAGTTGTGGAAATACTAAGGAATGATGGGTTAAGGCTCGATCCCAATCCCAAGTTCAATCCCTATCGCAAGGGTATCCCCGATTTCAGCGTTCTTTCCGAGAAAGAAAGAAAGGCTCTGATCAAGAAAGATCCTAAATTCGGGCACTTGGTTTGCCGTTGTGAGATGGTCACGGAAGGAGAAATAACGGAGGCCATTAAGAGAGGCGCGACAACCCTGGACGGCGTAAAGTTCCGTGTGCGCCCTGGAACAGGGCGTTGTCAAGGAGGTTTCTGCGGTCCCCGGGTCACCCGTATACTTGCCAGGGAGTTGGGCATTCCGGAAACGGAGGTCACCAAGGCGGGAAAAGGATCCGCGGTGGTTCCCCTACGCACCAAGCAGCTGCTAGAGGAGGGAAATTAAGATGGTTAGCAAGGTAGATGTCGCTGTCATAGGAGCGGGGCCAGCCGGGCTGGCAGCGGCAATATCCGCCCGAGAGCGGGGCGCGGAGCGAGTGATTATTATAGAAAGGGCGGAGCGGCTGGGAGGACTCCTGCCTCAGTGCGTACATAACGGGTTTGGGTTGCTTTATTTCGAAAAAGATATGACTGGTCCGGAATACGAAAAGGCTTTTGTGGATAAAGCCAATAGTTTGAAGGTGGAGTTTATGTTGGAGACCATGGTTATAGATCTTAATGAGGAGGGCATGTTAACTGTTGTCAATCGCCAACAAGGGTATAAAAAAATAAAACCAGGAGCGATAGTTCTAGCCATGGGTTGCCGGGAGCGGCCACGAGGAGCTCTGGGCATTCCCGGCGAGCGGCCGGCGGGTATATTTACCGCGGGCACATGCCAGCGCTTTGTCAATGTCGAAGGATTTATGCCTGGATCGCGATATGTGGTGTTGGGATCGGGCGATATCGGCATGATCATGGCTCGGCGTCTCACTCTGGAGGGAGCTAAAGTGGAAGCGGTGGTGGAGATTATGCCTTGGCCGGGAGGGCTTATCCGTAACGAAGTGCAATGCTTACACGATTTTGGCATTCGTCTTCTGCTGGAACACACGATAACCTTTATACACGGAAAGAGGAGAATAAAAGGCGTGACCGTGGCCAAAGTAGATAGGGATCTCCGCCCCATCAAGGGAACGGAAAGGTTCTTTCCCTGCGACTGCCTGCTTATCTCAGCCGGACTCATCCCGGAAAATGAACTCTCTAAAAAAGCGGGGATAGAACTGGACCTCGTGACCGGTGGCCCAGTGGTGGACCAGAATCGACAAACTAGCGTTCCAGGCATTTTCGCGGGCGGCAATGTGGTGCAGGTACACGACCTTGTCGACTGGGTAAGTTGGGAGGCGGAGTTGGCTGGCGCCGCCGCAGCTTCCTATGCGGATAAGGGCAAGATAAAGCGCGCCGATCAGATCAGGATGGTGGCTGGAGAGAACATCAAGTACGTGGTGCCTCAGTATATATCTGGTAAGGATGACGTGACGCTGCACCTGCGGGTCAGTCGACCGGGACTGAGGGCGAACCTAAAAGTGGGAAATATCCTTAGCAAGCGCTTCCGTTCCGTGCGTCCCAGCGAAATGATCATATTAGACATCAAGGCGGAGAAATTGAGGGATGCGAGAACGCTCAAAGAGCTTGTGGTTGATTGCAAGCTCGAGGGAGGTGATTAAGGTGTCTCGACGGGAGATAGTCATATGTATAGGTTGTCCTATGGGTTGCAGGGTAACGGTGACTCTAGGAAAAGACGGATCGGTAACCACTCTCAAGGGTGCTGAATGCAGGCAGGGGCAAAAGTACGTGTTGAACGAACTGAAGAACCCATTGCGCACCCTTACCGCCACTGTGCGCACCGTGGATGAGGATTTTCCATTGCTTCCGGTACGCAGCTCGCGACCGGTGCCCAAGACACTGCTGCAGCCCATAATGCGGGAAACCGCGCGGATAAGGATAAAAACTCCGGTGCAAGCCGGCGATGTTGTAGCTAGGAACGTGCAGGGAAGTAAAGCCGATCTTCTGGCGACAACTGATTGGAGTGGGCCAGGGGGTGAAGGTTAATTATGGCAAACGGCAATGAGATAGACTTAATCACCCTTTACTTGGCGCGCAAGGGACTTCAGGCGGCAGAATATATTGCAGGCGATCTCATCGGTTGGCCTTGCAGCATAGTGGTGGTGGACAAGTCAGGAGCGGTCTTAGCCGGGCACAGGATGGAGGGAGCTCCTCCTGCCACTTTTGATATTGCGGTTGAGAAAGCTTGGACAGCGGCGACCTTCCTGGCTCCCACTCTTATACTTGGGCGCATGACCGATCCCCGCACGGCGTTGATGCCCCTAGATCAACTCCCCCTGGGACATCATGGTATGGGGCTGCAGTTCAAGCACAAAGGTAGGCTTACAACCATCATGGGGGGCATTCCCATACGCGATAAGGACATGATGGTGATCGGTGGAGTGGGAACCAGCGGAACTCCTTCCGCTCAGGATGATAACACGGTAAGTCAACGGTGCTGGGCGGCAATGTATGACGAGGAAGATCCTCCGCTGCAAAGCAAGCTTTACCCTCAGGTTAAAGTTGTTGAGGTCGCTATGTCCAAGGCCGAGGAGATGGGAGTGGTGGTAAGCGTGTGCCTCAGCGACGCCGAAGGATGGCCCACTGTTTTTTACCGGATGGATGGGGGACTACCTCCTACCGCAGAACTGGCTAGGGATAAGGCATGGACCGCTGCTGCGTTCCGCATGCCTAGCGGCGATATCTCCCGCTATGGCATTAAATCCTTTCCTGGCTTGGGCATACCCACCGGAGGCTGGAACGAGCGGGTTTGCCCCATCCCCGGAGGTCAACCCATCTTCGATGCGGAAGGGAAATTGATAGGATCGATTGGCGTCGCTGGGGGCAGTCCGGCTCAGGATGCCCGTATCGCGAAATATGCCGCCGCTGCGATGTCGCAATAGCGATAGGCTCTCACTAAATGGCTTTAAACCCGGATACCGGGGCAGGAAAGGGAAAATCCACGGATTTTCGCAGCGAGGAATTCCCATTTGCCTTCGGGATCTAACTATTAACACCCTATAAATTAATAGATTGTCGATAATTATGTGAGATTGATGCGGGATCGAATCATGACAGGAGCAAGGGATGCCGCGCTAATCATTATCTTTGGCGCAAGGGTAAATTGATGTCTAAAAGGAAGGGGTCATTTTTAAACTCGCTCTTATAATCGCTTACCTTAAGTCGAACATTCCCAAATACCTTTTGATGGGCGCTTTGGCCAGGAGATACCTATGGCTGCCCCTCTCTCTAAGAGTCGAGGGTCATTTTGAAGCACGCTCTTATAATCGCTTACCTTAAGTCGAACATTCCCAAATACCTTCTGATGGGCGCTTTGGCCGGGAGATACTCTAGGCTGTTCCTCTCTCTAAGAGTCGAGGGTCATTTTGAAGCACGCTCTTATAATCGCTTACCTTAAGTCGAACATTCCCAAATACCTTCTGATGGGCGCTTTGGCCGGGAGATACTCTAGGCTGTTCCTCTATTCCTGGGAGTGGTAACAGTGGTGGAAGATCACATAGTACAGCTTCGGGATAGAATGACATGGGACCTGAGAAGACAATATTCTAGTCATAACTGTTGCGGGAGGTCATAGAGTACACCTTCACTGGAGCAGTTTGGAGTTTTTTTCCTTTCGCGTCTCAGGTATATGCGGGCGATCTAATATGCGGTCCTATGGAAGTTCCATTTCAATTGCCCTATCAAGACTTGATGTTGACGCTTCTTAACCATTTGTGACATATGAAAGCTTTTATCGTCCGTGGGCTCTATGGCGCTCGTGATGCGGAGACCCAAGGATCATTCAATGTATAAGGTCTTTTAGTCCGAGCTCCCGCTTGACTGACCGCAATCGTTGACGACGTTTTCGCGCCTTGTTAGCATTTACTTTGAAGACACTTGGGTCGGTAAAGTAAATAACAGTCTCCTCGTCCATCGGGAAGTGGTGATGGGAACGGCGAATGCCCCAGTGAAGTCCAGCGAAAGATTCCAGCTAATCAAGGAGGAGTTGCTCTCCTCCCCGGTTTACCTAGATACAGAAAGGGCCCACATCATCACGGAGTTCTATCGAAAGCACGACCGTCGCTCCGATCCCATGGTGGTGCGCAAAGCCAAAGCATTCCATTTCCTCTTCACCCACAAGTCGGCTGTGATCTATCCCCACGAGCTCATCGTGGGCAACGTGGGCTCCAAACGCATCTCCGCCATCATGCAGCCGGAGCTCTCCGGGGTTTACATGAGCGTGGACTTACCCTGGATAGAGAGACGCAGGACCACCCCTTTACGCATATCCTGGCGGGAAAAGTTGAGGTTAATCTTGAGGGTCATTCCCTATTGGTCCACCCGCAACATGCTCTTTCGCGCCTTGCCCAAACCTGGGCATTTAATCCGCTATGTGCGAGACCAGTAGACTCCCACGTTCTACCTCATCAACGAGGCGGGAGGCATCGGGCACTTCCTCCCCAATTACGAAAAGATGCTCCGGTTGGGGGTGGAGGGATACCTGGAGTCGATAAAGGGTAAAGAGGGAGATTTCTATGATGCTGTGCGCATTGTCTGCGACGCCCTGTTAGTTTATGCCCAGCGCCTTTCCGCGGCGGCTAGAAATATGGCTAAAAGGGAGGGAGATTCCCAACGCCGGGCGGAACTGGAAGAGATAGCGCGCGTCTGCGCGAAGGTTCCGGCAAAACCCGCGGAGACCTTCCATGAAGCCTTGCAGTCCCTATGGCTGACCCATATGGCTATTAACCTGGAGAGCCTAAACTCGGCGGTCTCATTCGGGCGTATGGATCAGTACCTTTATCCTTTCTACCGCAGGGATCTACAAGAGGGAAGAATCACTCGAAAGAAAGCCAAAGAATTGCTTCTCTGTTTTACCGCCAAGGCTTGCGAGCACGTATTTCTGCTCTCGGAGCGAATCAGCCAATACCATGGGGGGTATTTGGTGGTGCAAGCGGCTATCGTGGGAGGGATGAACCGTGAAGGCGGGGATGGGGTAAACGATCTCACCTATATATTCTTGGAAGTGATGGAAGAGGCGGGCTTGCGTGACCCCAATTACCAAGTGAGGGTACACCAGGGTTCTCCCTCGGAATACCTGAACCGGGTGGCGGAAGTGGTGCGCCGAGGAAACGGGATGCCCGCCATCTTCGGAGATGAAGCCTCCATAGCTTCCCTGGTGTTGCATGGCTATCCCCTGGAAGAGGCTCGGGACTACGCTGTGGTGGGATGCGTGGAACTGGCTCTCCCAGGCAAAAGCTTCTTCTCCACCGACGCCGGGCTGTTCAACCTGGCAATCTGCTTGGAGCTTGCTTTAAACCAGGGCCGCCGTTTTGGAAGCAAGCGAAGGGAGGGTGCCCTTACTCCTCCCCCGCGTCAGTTGCGCGATATCAACCAAGTGGTGGAGGCTTTCAGAGGGCAATTAGATTACATGGTGAAAAAAATGATAGGGGATTTCCGCGTGGTGGAGAGAGGCAATCGGGATTACCACCCCACCCCACTTTCCTCCATGCTGGTGGATGGTTGTCTGGAATCGGGGAGGGACTTAACCGCCGGGGGCGCCATGTATAATTCCAGCGGCATACAGGGGGTGGGGGTGGCCGACGTTGCCGACTCACTTGCCGCGCTGGACGAGGTAGTTTTCAGAAAAAAGAGATACACTCTGGAGGAAGTGGTGGAAGCCCTCAAAGCCGATTTCGTGGGATATCAGCGCATGCAGGCGGAGTTAAAGAAAGCTCCCAAGTACGGCAACGACCATCCCCTTCCCGACGGTTATGCCCACCTAGTGGTGGGTATGTTCCACGATATTCTGGCTAAGTATCGTAATACAAGGGGTGGCCCCTATGTCCCCGGTTTTTATTCGGTGACCTGCCATGTCGCTTTCGGGAAAAGATGTGGGGCGCTGCCCAGCGGAAGGAATGCCGGCACACCCCTGGCTTCCAGTTTAAGCCCCTGCAACGGTAGCGAGCTTCATGGTCCTACCACGGCTCTACAATCGGTTGCGCGCGTGGATTCCCGACTGATGCCCAACGGATGCGCGGTGAACCTGCGTTTCGATCCTCATAGCTTGGAGGGCGAAAAGGGAGTTCGAAATCTGGTGGGCTTGGTGCAGGGATTCATGAAACAGGGAGGAATGCAGTTACAATTCAACGTTCTTGATCCCCAAATCTTGGAGGACGCCAGAAGGCATCCCGGAAAATATCCCGGCTTAGTAGTGAGGGTGGCGGGTTATTGCGCTTATTTCGACGACCTTCCCGATTCCACCAAGGAGGAGATTATCTCCCGCACCAGGATGGGTTTCTGAGGCGAAGGCATGGATCCAATGTTATTAATCCTTAAGGGAAGCTAATTCTTGATAAGGGAACTCCACCAAGGAGGAGATTATCTCCCGCACCAGGATGGGTTTCTGAGGCGAAGGCATGGATCCAATGTTATTAATCCTTAAGGGAAGCTAATTCTTGATAAGGGAACTCCCTTATAGTAACATAAGATATACCTCAAGAAAAAAGATTGTAAGCCCGCTTAGCTCAGATGGTAGAGCACATCCTTGGTAAGGATGAGGTCGACGGTTCAAGTCCGTTAGCGGGCTCCATTATTAAAAGATTTTTAATAATATATAATTACTACAGACGGATATAATTAAGGTTAGAGAAGGTTAAAGCGGTGGCGGTGTAGCTCAGTTGGTCAGAGCACACGGTTCATACCCGTGGGGTCAGAGGTTCAAATCCTCTCACCGCTACCAGCAAAAGAAGAGTAAATCTCTTTATCATAATGACCGAGGGGAGCCCGGGGGGCTCATCTGTTTTGGAGGAGGGTCAAAATGGCCAAGAAGAAATTTGAGAGGACCAAACCCCATGTGAACGTGGGAACCATCGGCCACGTGGATCATGGCAAGACCACCCTTACTTCCGCCATCACCATGTG
>JACVIX010000072.1 GCA_015711725.1 Candidatus Geothermincola primus
TTCACGCACATGTCAAACCCTGGTAAGGTTCTTCGCGTTGCGTCGAATTAAGCCACATGCTCCGCCGCTTGTGCGGGCCCCCGTCAATTCCTTTGAGTTTTAGCCTTGCGGCCGTACTCCCCAGGCGGGGCACTTAATGCGTTAGCTTCGGCACGGAGGGATTTGGTAACCCCCCACACCTAGTGCCCATCGTTTACGGCTAGGACTACCAGGGTATCTAATCCTGTTCGCTCCCCTAGCTTTCGCTCCTCAGCGTCAGTCATAGCCCAGGAAGCCGCCTTCGCCACCGGTGTTCTTCCCGATATCTGCGCATTTCACCGCTACACCGGGAATTCCACTTCCCTCTACTAGACTCTAGCTCGCCAGTATCGAGTGCAATTCCTTGGTTGAGCCAAGGGCTTTCACACCCGACTTAACGAGCCGCCTACGAGCTCTTTACGCCCAGTAACTCCGGACAACGCTTGCCCCCTACGTCTTACCGCGGCTGCTGGCACGTAGTTAGCCGGGGCTTCCTCTGGAGGTACCGTCACGGAATGAACCGCTTCGTTCCCCCTGACAGGACTTTACAACCCGAAGGCCTTCATCGTCCACGCGGCGTCGCTGCGTCAGGCTTTCGCCCATTGCGCAATATTCCTCACTGCTGCCTCCCGTAGGAGTCTGGGCCGTGTCTCAGTCCCAGTGTGGCCGTACACCCTCTCAGGCCGGCTACCCATCGTCGCCTTGGTGGGCCATTACCCCACCAACTAGCTAATGGGCCGCGGGCCCATCCCGAAGCGGAACCCGAAGGAACCTTTCTTGCCGATGCCATGCGGGAAAGGCAAGGTATCCGGTATTAGCTCCGGTTTCCCGGAGTTATCCCAGTCTTCGGGGTAGGTTACCCACGTGTTACTCACCCGTTCGCCGCTAACTTACCAGGAGCCGAAACTCCCAATAAGTCCGCTCGACTTGCATGTGTTAGGCACGCCGCCAGCGTTCGTCCTGAGCCAGGATCAAACTCTCCAATTAAAAGTCAGCCTTTTCAGGCTTACATTCTGGGGGCCATATAAATTATGGCCATCTTATACAGACCTAATACGCTGTTTAGTTTTCAAGGAACATCGACCATGACGCCGAAAATATCAAATCCGAAAAGATACACTAACATTAAAAACTAAGAATTGTCAACGAACCAGCGCATAAAAAGACCGCTTTTTCAGCGGTACCCTTTTGCCCTTAGAATCTTCCTAAAATCGACTCTGGATACCGCCTCCTTCAGTCTTATCTGCATATTATATATTAGCACCGCATCTTTCCTATGTCAACGTATTATTCGACGTATTACAAGTGATTTCCCTTGAATATAGGGAAGTTTTCCATAAATACCGCGCCTGAAATCCTTTCCGCTCCACAAGCAAACGCGCTTATAAAATTGAAATGTGGAATGCTCACTAGTTCCTCCCCACCCTGATCCGAACTATCTTCCTTCTGCCCTTCTGGAGGATGGCACCATCCGCCTGATCCGGGGTAAGCCTCAGGGATTTGTCCGTCACTTTCTCGCCATTTAGGCGCAAGCCCCTTTGCTCTATAGCACGCAGGGCGTCGCTGGAGGAGTCCGCCACCCCGGCGATATGCGCCAAGTGGGCGATCCAGATATCCCCACCTTCAAATGCCCCTTCCTCAATGACTTTCTCGGGCAACTCCCCTGGCAGTTCCCTTCTCTTAAAAACCAGGTCAAATCTGTCTAGAGCAGCTCGCGCTTTCTCCTCGCCCCAGTAAAGGCTTACTACCTCCAGAGCGAGCTCGCGTTTAAGCTGAGCTGGGTGAAGTTTACCGTTCCTCCATTCTCGTTCCAACTCTTCGATTCGAGAAAGCTCGAAAGAAGTGGTCAGTCTCAGATAAAGAGGCATGAGCTCGTCGCTAATGGACATCAGCTTGCCGAACATCTCCTCCGGTGGGTCGGTAAGCCCTATATGGTTGCCCAAGCTTTTGGACATCTTGTTCTTCCCGTCCAACCCCACCAGGATAGGAAGGGTCATCACACATTGCGGATCTTGACCCATCGCTCTCTGCAACTCCCTTCCCGCCAGCAAATTGAACTTCTGATCGGTGCCGCCGATTTCCACATCAGCCTCCAGGGCAATGGAATCATACGCCTGCATTACCGGGTAGAGAAACTCATGGAGACATATAGGTATATTATTCGTGTATCTGCGGCTGAAGTCGTCCCTTTCCAGTAGCCGTGCCACGGTAAAATGAGAGGTCAACTTCAATAGCTCCTCGAAGTCAAGGGGCGCTAACCACCTGCTGTTGTAATCGATGACGGTTTTATCCCTATCCAGGATCTTAAAAGCTTGCTCGGTGTAAGTTTTGGCGTTCTCCGCCACCTCTTCTCCACTCAGCTGAGGTCTGGTCACATCCCTCTCCGAGGGATCTCCCACCATCGCAGTGAAATCCCCGATAAGCAGGATGACCTGATGCCCCAAGTCCTGAAACTGACGGAGCTTGCGCAAAGGCACGGCATGGCCCAGATGAAGATCGGGTCTAGTGGGATCCACCCCGAATTTTACCCTGAGCGGCCTTCCCTCGTGCAAGGAAGCTGCCAGCTTCCTCTCCAACTCCCCCTCTGGGAGTACCTCCTCGGTCCCTGACTTTAAAATCTTGGCTTGTCGAGACAGTTCATCCATGAAAGCCTTCCTTTACCTTGGTATGGCAAACTTTTTTCCTCCCACCGGAGCGCCTCCTCGGACCCCGTCCGAGCTTTAACCGGCCGGATGATTTCATCTCATCCATCGCCTTCTCTCTATCTTTCCCAAAAAGAATACATTAAAGATAGGGCTGAGTCCACCATGTTTCTGAACCTAGACACCTTCACGACGACCAATTATAGCGCGGGACTTCGCTCTCGCGAATCTCTTTCCAAGGCACCGGCTAAAGGAAATCCCCCTCTTAAACCAGAATATATTTTAAGAAATATTTTACTGGATATAAAAAGAGGGAACATCCCGAGCTGTTTTACTGTCTAATCATGCATATAGAGCGTAATTAGATTATAATATTTATAGCTGGGCAGTGAATGACGATTAATTTTTAAGATGTAAACTGATGGACTGGGGAAGGGACCGATGCGGATAATATTACGTCTGCTGCTAATTCTGATCATCTGTGTCGGTTTATTAGTAGGAAGTTTTTTCTTTTGGTTCTACACCGGTTTAGGTTTACCGAAATTAGAAGATTTAAAAACCAAACAACTGGATCAAACTTCCAAGATATATGCCGCAGATGGAACCCTTTTGACCGAGCTCCATGGAGAGCAGAACCGAGAAACCATCCCTTTGAGCGAGATGAGCGAATACCTTAAGCACGCGGTGGTGGCTATCGAGGACGAACGCTTCTATCAGCATCATGGGGTGGACTGGCTGAGCATCGCCAGGGCTTTCTGGACCAACGTGGTGAAGAGGGAGGTAGTGCAAGGAGCCTCAACCATCACCCAGCAATTCGTGAAGAATACTTTGACCGGAAAGGAACGCACCTATTGGAGGAAAGTGCAGGAGGCTAATCTTGCCTATCAACTGGAGAAGAAATATTCCAAGGAAAAAATTCTGGAATTCTACCTGAACGACGTGTATTTCGGTCAGGGATGTTATGGCGCCAAAAAGGCTTCGGAGGTCTTCTTCGGAAAGCAACCTGACCAGCTCACTCTATCCGAGAGCGCTCTCCTAGCGGGACTGATCCGCGCGCCCAATCGTTACTCCCCCTATTTTTATCCGGAGAACGCCAAAAAGAGGCGTGACTTGGTTATCGGAAAGATGCTCGATCTGGGTTATGTCACCGAGGAGGAAGCCGCCCGCGCCAAGAGCGAGAGTATCGCGGTAAAACCCATTCCGGAAGAATCTCCTTCCAGCATAGCTCCCTATTTCGTCGAATACGTCATTCAGTACTTGAAACAGAATCAGGATTTGAAGAGCAAGTTCGACAACTACTCCAACGAAGATATCATCTATCGGGGTGGCTTGAGGGTCTACACCACTATCGACCTTAACCTACAAAGACTCGCCGAGGAAGCGGCCAATAGCACTCTCTACTTGCCCACCGACCCAACCGCGGCTCTCTGCGCCATCGATCCCCGTACTGGCGAGATCAAAGCCATGGTGGGAGGTAGAGATTTTACCAAGCAGAAATTCAACATAGCCGCGCAGGGAGGCCGGCAGGCAGGCTCCGCGTTCAAGGTATTCACCCTGGTGGCAGCGCTTTCCATAGGTATGTCCCCAAACAAGACCTACGATTCCAGCCCCACCACCCTGGAGTTCCCCGACGGCACCAAATGGAAAGTGAAAAACGCAGAGGGGGCCAGCTATGGGACAATCACCGTCCGCCAAGCCACTATCAGATCGGTAAACGTGGTCTATGCCCGTATGATCAGGGATGTGGGGCCCCAGAGGGTAGTGGAGTTCGCCCGCGCTATGGGGATAACCAGCCCGTTGGAACCTTATCCATCCATCGCGCTGGGCGCGCTCACACATGGGGTGAATCCTTTGGAAATGGCCAGCGCTTTCGGAACCCTGGCAAATAACGGTATGAGGGTGCCGCCTATCTGTGTTACCAAGATAACCGACGCCAATGGAAAGGTTTTACTGGAAAATTTCCCCTCTAGCAAGCGGGTGATCAGGGAAGATATCGCCGCCAAGGCCAATGAGTTGTTGCAAGAGGCGGTGAAATCCGGAACCGGTCGGGCGGCAAGAATCGGAAGGCCACAGGCGGGCAAGACCGGCACCACTGACGATTACACCGACGCATGGTTCTGCGGATATACCCCCGACCTCTCCTGCGCGGTCTGGGTGGGATACCCCCAGGGTCGCATCTCCATGACCAACGTTCACGGGATCACTGTGTATGGCGGCACTTTCCCCGCCCAGATATGGAAGAAGTTCATGGAGAAGGCGCTGGTGAACGTGCCCCCCACTCCCTTCCCTTCCATGCGTGACGAGTATTCCCACGAGAATAACAACGAAGAGGTGGAGGTGACCATCTGCGCAGACAGCGGTCTGCTGGCCAACGCGGAATGCCCCCACAAGATCAAGAAGAAATACCGCGCGGGGGAGGAGCCCACGGAGCACTGCAACCTGCACGGGGGTTCCCCTCAGCAACAGCTGGTAACCGTCCCTTCGGTGGTGGGTATGTCCGCTAGCGGAGCCACTTCCCTCCTTATCAACTCAGGGTTTCGGGTAGTGGAAAGCCGTACCAGCGGGTCGGCTCCCCCCAACACCGTGATTAGCCAGAACCCCCCAGGCGGCTCCAGGGCCCCTTCGGGATCAACGGTCACCATCGTTGTCTGCAATGGCCCAACCTCCAACCCGGTGGTTCCCAACGTAGTGGGCATGGGGGAAGCCGCCGCCGTGAGCACTATATACAACGCAGGCTTCACCGTATCCATAAGCTATATAAACGATCCCTCCCATGTGGGGGTGGTGATCAATCAGCACCCCGCCGGGGGCACAACCATGCCCGCGAGAAGCACCGTTTTTATCTTGGTGGGAAAGTGACCTTTCCCCTCTTCAATGCCACAAACCCATATGGCAATTTCCAACGAGTGGATTGGGACCACGCCTTGGAGTGATCCTTTAGGCCTTTGCGGACTCTTGCGTCAGCCCGCAAGTGAAGAGTAGATTTTGGATCGAGGTGCCAAAGATTTCGTTTCTTCTCCGGGTAGCGATTATATATTACATAATGTAAATTCTAAATAATTGAACATGCTCATTTGATCTTGGCTTGAAACTCTATATCACCCGGTGGACGCATCGATAAACGTTAATGGGCATCCAAACGTTAAATCCGGTCCCTCGGGAATTAAACCTATGTCTCCGAAGGCATAATATTAAGGGTAATACGGCGATTTTAATCTCGTTAAAATTTTTTCCAGCTCATGCCAGAAGGCAAGCAGCATTTATTTCACAGTATGATATTTTACATTTCGTCATAAATTTAATACACAGACTTCGCCTTACTGGCGCTTTTGATCATTAGGCCTGATATATCTGAGGAGTTCGCGGAATCTGACTGATCCCTCGTCCACATGGGTAAATTAACGTCTTGATATTTTCCATAAGGCGTCACTCTCCGCGAAAGCGGTTGAGGCAGAAGGCTTCGAAATTGACCTTGTTAGCCTCTTATAGCGAACAGACAACGTTTCGCAATCGCAAAGCTTCGGGCAGAAAGCTTCAAAATTTGCCTGGTTAATCACATTTCAGCAAGGATTCAAACCCAGGTTGATTCCTCAATGCGACCAGGCAGCTGTCTTTGCGGGCATCCTCGATCAGAGAAGGGTCCAGGGCGAAAGCTTTCCTCAGAAAGTCCATTGAAGCTCGCATGTCCCCTTTCAAACAGAAAAGGCAACCGAGGTTGTAGTAAGCCCAGGAGTAGTTCGGATCGACCTCCAAAGCCTTCTGGAAAAGTGTCTGCGCCTCTTCTAGATCGCCCCTTTCCATGAGCAGGGCGCCCTTGTTGCTCAGGGCGAACTTGTTCCGCTCGTTTATCTTCAGGCAGTCGTCCAGCAAGCGAAGTTCGGTGTGTACGTCCCCCATACATCCAAAGGCGTAGCTCTTCTCCAGGAGGGCGTGGTCGTTAGCCGGGTCGATGGAGAGGACTCGATCGAAGACAAGCACCGCCTCCTCGAAACGTCCCATCTCGATATAGATCTTTCCCACGCCGTTCAACGCATGCACGTCCTGATGATCCAAGAGTAAAAGGTGGTGGTATATCTCCAACGCCCTCTCCAACTCCCCCATCTCCTCGCGGGTGGTGGCTAGTTCGAAGAGGACGTCCCTTAACCTGGGACCATCGGCTTTGTAGAGGCTGGCGGCTTTCTCGAAGAAAACCGCGGCTTCCCCATGGCTGCCCATTAAAGCTAGGATCCTGGCCTTATTGTAATATGGATATCCCAGCTGAGGGTCTAAGGAGATGGCTTTTTCGAACATCTCCAAAGCCCGTTCCCTCTCCCCCAGTTCCTGGTAAATGATACCCATCTCGTTGAAGAGGTCAGCGTTGCCTGGATCCCTCTCCAGCGCCTTATGATAGTAATCCAGGGCTTTTTCGTACTCGCCCCGCTCCATCAGTATAAGCGCCATCCCATCATATCCCCGGGAATCCATGGAATCCAACTGGATTACCCGCCGAAATCTCAACTCGGCTTCCTCGATTGACCCCTTCTCCAAGAGCGCTAATCCTAGGCTATAGTGACCTTCCGGGTCCTCGGGATTGCTATCCAGATACCTACGGAATCTCTCTATAGCCTCGTCCAGCCTCTCCTCCGCCAGCAGACGCTCACCCTGTTCCAGTAATCGATAGCTCTCCGACATCATCTCCACACCTTTTTCGTAAAAATTCGCGAAGACACCCGGGGCGCGTTCCACCGGATGCGCGAAATATCTGTAGGATATTATTACCTTTATATGCTTTCGGCGCAACTAAAAAACTATCTCCTCAACGTCGCTACGTTTATCGACAAGCACGGCAAAGCACGTCTATATCCAATCTAAAAATCTCGTTATTGTAAACGATAATATCTTCTTTTTAGCGGGTGATACCAAAAGAATCTACCAAGAGCGAGCTCTTAGAAGCGTCCTCGTTTAAGATAAGCCATCGCGATCCTTTCAAAGCTTAATCACCCTCGCGAGTCAAAATTGACCTGATTGGATAGATGCCTCCGCCATCTTATTCGTTCAGCGCCGGCGGAAGCCCATCTTAGGCATATCGGTGTAACTTGCTCGACTTACCACCTCTAGGGTGGTTTCTTTTTTCGCCTCATTTGCACGTCGCGAATCGCTGGGGCACTCAGGACTATCGTCCAAGGGAATTTATTCTCGCCGGGGGGAGCGTCAAGCCTTCTTTTTCTTGGCGGTACCTCCACGCCTCGCGCCCCCTCGCGAGACCCGAATGAACCCCGATATGGGAATGATCTCGATACCCTCTTTTTCCAGCTCGTCCATGATTAAGTTCAATCCCAGGGAGTCAGAGACCACATGGCCGGCGATAACCACATTAATATGGTACTTTTCCGCCTCCTCCAGATGCTTCTCGGTATAATGCATGGCCACCAAGGTCCCCACCCCCGCCTGGGACAATTTTTCCATGACTTGTTGGGGGCCCTCGGTTCCCCCGGTCATATCCACCATCACTTTGCCCGCACGGCTTTCTGGATTCCCCGCCACTATCATCGGCCCAGCTTTATTCAGGGAAGAGGCGCGATATTCCGGTATCTCCCGCAGTATATCCATCACCTCGGAGAGTAGGTAGGGTTTCTTTTTCTGAAAGAGGTCGGAGAGGTAGGCGTTGACCTGGTTGTCTGAGGGGGTGTGTATGCACATGAAGGGAATCTGAAGCAGTCGTGCCGCGTCTATGGCGCGGTTGTGATTGCGGGGAAGTATGACCCGCTGTATCTCCTTCATGCGTTTGCTTATCAAAGCGTCCCCGATATTTACAGGCACGCCATGCCGGTACCATACGTCCGCCTGAAGGGGCATCACCTCGCTCAGAGCTGCCAGGGCCACTCCTTCAGGGTGATGGCTGATGATCAGATCCACCCGCTCTCCTTTTTCCCGGAGTCGGTCAGCCAACAGCACTTCGGGGACCTCCATATCCACTCCCACTAGGACCGACTTCACCTCCGTCCGCGGATCACCCACCAAGATTCTGGTATCGGCAAAGGGATTTTTAAGGGATTCCCGGTCGAAGAATTCTTTCTCCTTGTCGGACAACTTCTCGTACTTGGTACGATTTTGTTTGAGGATGCGCTCTATTTCCCTCTTTCCTCGAGGGTCTTTCTCTATCCCCATCCTCACCGCCAGCTCATATATATCTTTTATTTTCATAGGCGACCTCCTTTTTCTCTCCCCACCTCAAATTGTCTATGGGCCATCCTAAGGCATTTTCGGCGTTTTAGCTGAAGAGGGGTTGCTGACCCTCGTAATTTTCCTCTTCACTCGATAATATCCTGCGAGCCTTTTCCATGATGCCATCTAGATCGAGACCCGTCTCTTCCCTTATGCTTCGGCGAAGTATGGGGCCGACCTTCTCTACCTCGTGAAGAACGCGCTCGATGAAGTCCAGTAGTATGGAGTTCTCCACCTCCTTGGGTGAAACCACCAAGTCCTTGAGCAGCGTCGCCTCGCTACGAGCCGCCACTACCGGCTCGCTTCTTCCCTCGATGTAAACGAAGGTGCGGCGCGCTGGGCCCCGATCCTGTTCTATGGGTTCCATCCCGATGATCTTGTCGGAGCGGTAATATTTACCGTATCCCAGGGGGATGATCTCGTTGCGCTTGATTTCCATTTCTACCCCTTCCACTTAAACTTTACATTATATCAAATTACAATATGTAACTTTAATCCAACCGCCGCCTATCGTTCCTCGGATAGAGGAACCGTCGCGGTGCCAGAAACCACCAACTCCGCCGCTGCCTGTATGACGCTGGCAGTGGCTAAGCTTTTATTCTTTATTATATTGGCTACCCATAGCCTGAACCTGCTGGACCATACGATGGATGGCTTCGTTTTCGCGTCTCCTTCATCATCTCGCTCTATCCCCCGGGCTCGATTTCCATCAGTTTCCGGAAACCAGCCGCTATATCCTTAACCACGCGTTTAACCCTGGCGGTCGCCCATTGGTAAGCCCAATGATCGCCCCGCCCGATAACCGGAAAGATGAGCGCTTGTGGTTAAAAACATAGCAACTCCTTTTTCTTGAAAAATTCAACTTAATTAATCCTTTGTGAGTCTTCCTTCAGCGCTTGGCCTTTCTCAGCCAGGCGAGAAATTCATCCACCTCCATGGTGTTGAGCAGGTGTTTAGCCTCCAGCCACCCCCGCCTGGCGGTCGCCACTCCGTAAAACATATAAGCCATGTGCTCCCGACGGTGGGCGTCGGTGCCGATTGCGATCTTCACCCCCCGGTCCCTCGCCTCCCGGAGATACTCATCGGAGAGGTCCAGTCTATCTGGGAAGGCGTTCAGTTCCAGGGCGGTTCCGGTCTCCGCCGCTGCGCGGATAATCTCGTGGAGATCCACGTCATAAGGAGATCTCTGCCCAATCAATCTTCCGGAGGGATGACCGATAATGCTCACGTATGGATTGCGCATGGCCTTGATCAATCTGCGGTTGATCTGCTCCCGGGACTGGCGAAAACCGCCATGAATTGAGGCCACGGTGAAGTCGAGTTCCTTGAGCACTTCCTCATCGTAATCCAGCTCCCCATCATTGCCGATGTTCAGTTCGCATCCCGCCAGCAAGATGACTGGAGAATCTCCCGCCTGGTTCATCTCTCGAATCTGCTCGATCTCGCGCAGCAGCGCATCCTTGCTCAGCCCACCAGCCACTTTCAGCTCGGCCGCATGGTTACAGATGCCCAGAAACCGGTAACCTAGTTTCTCCGCCTCCTCACGCATCTCCCTTAAAGTATGGAATCCGTCGCTTTCCCTGGTATGCACGTGAAAATCGCCTTTGATATCCTGCATGGTTACCAGATGGGGTAGCTTTCCTTCCAGCGCCGCCTCAACTTCCCCACGATCCTCCCTGAGCTCGGGATCGGGTAGGCTCATCCCTAGGATGGCGTAAACATCTTCTTCCTCTTCGCCCGCCACCTTACGGTCATCTTTTATGGCGAAGACCCCGTACTCGTTCACTTTCATGCCTTTCTTTTTGGCGATCCCCCTAATTTTGACATTATGTTCCTTCGAACCGGTGAAATACTGCAACGCCGCTCCCCAGCAGTCCGGGCTTACAACCCTTAGATCCACCTGCAAGCCTTGTATAGTAATTATAGAGCTCTTGGTCTCCCCTCGAGCCAAAACCCTTTCCACCAGGGGAAGAGAACAGAAAGAATCCATCACCTGCTCCACTTCGGCGCTAGCCACCAGGATGTCTATATCCCCCACCGTCTCCTTCATCCTGCGCAAGCTCCCAGCGCTGTCTATTTTTATATGGGGAACCCTGGAAAGCAGCTGATCTTTTATGGTTGAGGCCATCTCGTAAGCTTGGCTGAGCAAGAGCCTACCGGAAGTGGCTTGCAAAGTGCGTATACCCTCCGCTATATTCGCTTCCGCCTTCGGACCTAGTCCTTTCAACCGGGCGAGCTCATGAGCCTCTGCAGCCCTCTGTAAATCCTCGATAGTGCGCACTCCCAACTCATCGAAGACCAACTTGGCTCTCTTCGGTCCTAGATTGGGCACTTTGAGCAGCAAAATTAGTTCAACGGGGATCTCCTCCTTGAGTTCCTCCAGCTTGCTGATTCTGCCCGTATCTTTATATTCGATGATTTTTTTAGCTATCCCCTCCCCGATTCCCGGATACTTCCTTAACTCGCTGACGCTCTCCTTCTCCAGAATCTCCCCACCAATGGATCTTACCGTCTCCGCTGCCTTGCGATAGGCATTTGCCTTGAAGGCCACTTCTCCCTTGATCTCCGAGAGCTCCGCCATCTCCTCGAAGAACCTTACCAGGGTCTCGATATCCCTTTTTCTAGACAAGAACCATCACCCTCGCCTTGCCTCGATTCCGTTTTTTCATAGCTAATCTTTTCGCTATCGTTATCTCTTGTAACCATTGCCCTCGCATTGCCATGATCCCATGTTTTCCGTATTGACGCAGTCCTGGGGAATGTGGCGACTCCCTTTCACTAAAAATTTCTCGGTACGGTCCCATGTCTCTCGTCGTTCCCAATTATTGCCATCATTTGTTCCTTGAAACTGTTTCCCTCGTCTTGCAGCGGTCCGATTTTTTCTATGATTATACCCTTTCAACAGGACAAAATAACCGACGCAGCCCTCCTCTCTATTCAGGTTTATATGGAAAAGCTCGGCTTTGCGATTTATGTCAGATATCGAGGCCGGGGTCATATCTTGCTCGAGGACATCTTCCCCTGCGGATATTTAATTGGTGCCCACAACAAGTAATAGGCAATGCAGTCTACTTCTTTTTCTTCTTTTCCGGCGGTTCCTCAGCGATCCTCCAGCCGCATTGAGAACAGAACTTCGCGTCAGCCAGCACCAACGCGAAACAAGCCGGACAGGTGGTCACGTTCTCTGAGACCGCGCCCTGATTTCCCCTCGTAGGTGGGGTTACGGATATAGCCTTTCCACAAGAATTACAGAAGGTGGCTCCAATAAGCACCGGGGACCGACAATAGGGACAGATCTGGCCCACCTTGGCGGACCTCATGCTCTCCAGCACGCTCAGCTCCTCCTCCCACTGGTTTATCTGGAGATGGATCTCGTCAAGGGTCTTGCAAGGTTCCTGCAGATCGGGACTGTCAAGTTTACCATTCTTATAATTCTCATAGGCGAGCTGCCCCAGATACATGATATATTGATCCCTGCTCCGATAGAGTTCCTTAATCTGTCTTTTCACTTGCCCTATGCTTAAACCTGGTTTTGGCATAACCCCTCCTCCTTTTCAGGGCTCTAAAGTCAAGCGGAAGCATCACACCCTTCGCCTAATCTTGGTTTTTTAGAAGCCGACCTTTTGCCCATAATATTAATACAAATCGGCCCCATTGTAACCAACCCTAACCGCGGAAAGCCGTCGTAAAAGCGATCCCTATATCTACCACCTATTGTAATTGAGCTTTTACTCCAGAGGCTTTGTGATATATTGATCTATGTCCTTCGAAGCTCTCGTATGCCGTCCACTTTACCTCTTTCCCCCCAAGAGAGCCTCTCTCCATACCTCGCGTTCCTCCTTAAGCCAGTCTTTCAAAGAATCCAGCGAATTTCTAACGTTCTGTAAAGAAGTGCCCCCGGGCAGATTTCTCGCTTCTATCGCCGCTTGAATGGTGATTCTCTCATATACATCCTCGTCAATCGCCGGATGTATTTCTTTCAACTCCTCCAGAGAAAGCTCCTCCAGTTGGATATCTTTTTTTTGGCAGAGCATCACCGCTTTTCCCGCCACTTGGTGTGCCTGCAGGAAAGGCACGCCTTTGCCCACCAGATAATCGGCTAGATCGGTGGCGTTCAGGAATCCTTCCCGGGTTCTCTTCTCCATGTTGGCGGTATTGAAAGTCAGAGTGGAAAGCATGCCCTCTAAAGCTCGCAACCCCTTCTTAGTTTCGTCAATGAGACAAAAGAGGGCCTCTTTGTCTTCCTGCAGATCCCGGTTATATGCCAAGGGCAGCCCTTTTAGCAGGGTGAGCATCTTGACCAGAACCGCTATCGCCGATGATGTCTTACCCCTAAGCAACTCCGCCACATCGGGATTCTTCTTCTGGGGCATGATGGAGGAACCGGTGGCGAAGGAGTCATCCAGGGTGACGAACTCAAAGAACGGGTTTGACCAGATTACCACCTCCTCACAGAGCTGGCTGAGATGCACCGCGGTCATGGCAAGGTCGAAAGAGAACTCCACCACGAAATCCCTATCCGAGACGGCGTCTATGGAATTGGTGGTAATATTGGAGAACCCGAGCTCATCGGCGATGGCTTCTCGCTTAAGTGGAAAGGTCACCCCGGCTAGAGCCCCGCTTCCCAGAGGCGACGCGTCCATGCGCCTGTATCCATCATGAAATCTGGACAAGTCCCTGCGCAACATCTCCACATAAGCCAAGAGATGGTGAGAAAGAAGCACCGGTTGGGCAGGCTGTAGATGGGTAAACCCTGGCATGAGTGCCCCTAGGTTCTCTTCCGCTTTTTCCAGGAGAACCTCCGCCACGTCCAGTACTTGTTGACAGATGACCGCGCTCTCCTTTTTTAAGTAGAGGCGCATATCCGCCGCCACTTGGTCGTTTCGGGAACGTCCGGCACGCAATTTTTGGCCCGCTTCCCCCACCTTCTCCACCAATGCCCGTTCCACCGCCGTGTGAATATCCTCGTCATCATCGAGGAAAGAGAAAGTTCCCTTTTCCATCTCCGCCTGTATATCATCCAGCGCCAGCAATACTCGATCCAGCTCGTCCCCACTTAAAACCCCGCACTCCGCCAAAGCGGAGGCGTGCGCTTTGCTTACCGCGATATCGTAAGGATAGAGACGTTTATCGAAAGGGAGAGAGGTCGTGAATTCCACCGCTCTCGAGTCCAGCTCACCGTAAAAACGTCCGCCCCACAGTCGCATTCTGATCACCTCGTTTGCACATTTCTCCAGCCATCTCTATTCGATCAATAACAGTTATAAAAAAGATATAATAATTTTAACATCATGTAATATTGTTAATTTAGCGCCAACCTAAACGCTCGAATTTCTATGCCGGGATCCCCATACCTTCAGAGGTAGCCCCCAAAGCTCGATAAATCCTTCGCTCGACTGATGGCTGAAGACGTCCGCCCTATCATAGGTAGCCAAACCGTAATCGTAAAGGGAGAACTCCGAACGCCTTCCCACCACGCTGGCCATTCCCTTTAACAATTTTATCCGCACCATGCCGGTGACCGGCCCCTGGAGCACTTCCATGGACGCCTGAATAGCCTCCCGCAGGGGATCGAACCAAAGCCCGTTATAGATTAGCTCGGCGAACTTTTGCTCCATGACTCTCTTAAAATGCAGCGCCTCTCGCGTTAAGACCAGATCCTCCAGAGCACGGTGCGCCTCGATGAGGATAGTGGCGGCGGGGGCCTCGTATATCTCTCGGGACTTTATCCCTACTAGGCGGTTCTCTATCATGTCGATCCTTCCCACTCCGTGCTCGCCGCCCCGCCTGTTCAACTCCTCTACCAGTTCAAGCAGAGCGAGTCTCTTTCCGTCCAGGCTCACCGGTCTGCCTGACTCGAACCCGATCTCTAGGTAGTGAGGCGCTTCCGGAGAGGCCGCGGGGCTCACCGTCCAGGCATAAGCATCCTCAGGAGGTTCCACCCAGGGATCTTCCAGAACGCCCGCCTCGCAGCTGCGTCCCCAGAGATTCTCGTCCACGGAGTAGGGGCTCTCGGTGGATACCGGCACGGGTATGCCATGCAAGGTGGCGTACTCTATCTCCTCCTCCCTGGACATGCTCCATTCCCTCAAAGGGGCGATAATTCTAAGCTGGGGATCCAAGGCCATCACCGTGAGGTCAAAACGCACTTGGTCATTACCTTTTCCGGTACAGCCATGAGCCACCGCTTTCGCTCCCCGCTTCCTCGCCTCCTCCACCATCAAAGTGGCAATAAGGGGCCTAGCCAAAGAAGTTGCCAAAGGGTACCTTCCCTCGTAGAGAGCGTTGGCTTTTAAAGCGGGAAGAACCATTTTTTCCAGGAATTCCTCTCTTGCGTCTACCGCCACCGCGTCCACCGCGCCGATGCGCAGGGCCTTGGATCTAATCTCTTCCAGGTCCCCGGGCTGTCCCAGGTTCACTATTAGGGCTACCACCTCCATGCCATACTTTTCTTTAATCCAGCGGATGGATACCGAGGTGTCCAAACCCCCGGAATACGCCAGAACCACCAAGTCTTCCAACCTGACTCCTTTCTCCTTTAATCGCTAACTCCTCACATTGACCCATCCATTTCATCTTATGAGATAAAGGCGCTCTCTATGCGATAAAGGTGCTCAAAACGTTTTTATCC
>JACVIX010000073.1 GCA_015711725.1 Candidatus Geothermincola primus
TTCTCCATATATAGATAGGGCTTTCCTTTGAATAGGGCGCTCGGCTTCGAGGCGGTGGCAACCCAAGTCTTTCCCCAGCGGTAGATTAATTTGCAGTGTAAGTATCGAAAAGATGGGAAAATTCCGCTTCCAAAAAGTGAGTAGGCGGGGGGACGACCAACGGTTTCTTAAAGAACGAAGCGTTGGGTTTGTCAAAGCTGTCTCGCTTTGTGTCCAGCGCTCATTTAATTTGGATTTTGCGAACCTGACAATCCCATATCCTGGGGTAACCTCTGGGAATTGAGAGCATTGAACAGGTGGGATGAGTGGGAAGTTAAGCCCGACGGCGATTTTGGGTTGGATAAAGGAGGAAAAAGAGGAAAACATTAACGCGTAAGGTGAAGGATTGAGGGAGGCACGATACTCCTTTTTGAATGGACCGGGATGGAACATTAACGCATAGGTTGAAGGATTGAGTGAAGCCGTTGCGAAATAATTATTGGCGACGGTTTTTCCCATGGGTAAAATATTAACTCCGAGGATCGCGAAGGACCTTCATGATATCTACATATTGAAAAAGAGGTGGTTGAGAGATGGCGGACGATCTAAAGAAGGCGATTCGTTCTAGACAGGCTCGAGTGGGAATCATCGGGCTAGGATATGTGGGGATGCCCTTGGCCTTAGCCGCGGCGGAGGCGGGGTTTCCAGTAGTCGGATTGGATACCTCCAGGGAACTGTTAGCTAGGTTGAGGAAGGGGATGCACGAGAGCGTGGATCTGGACCAGCGGTCTTTGAGGAAGTTCATCCGAGACAAAGCGATAAGGGTTACCCACCAGCCAGAAGTTATAAGGGATTGTGATATTGTGTGCATCTGTGTGCCCACTCCCCTCACCGCCAATCAGGAGCCGGTCCTGGATTACGTTAAAGAAGCCTCCCGAGTGGTCGCCAGCGCTTTGGGTCGTAGGAGCAGACGGCAGGTTTTAGTCATTCTGGAGTCCACCTCATTCCCTGGCACCACTCACGATGTGGTGCTGCCCATTCTGGAGAGGGGAGGAGCCAATTTGTGCCGGGAGTTTCACCTGGTCTTCTCCCCGGAGAGGATCGACCCTGGAAATAAAAAATGGACCCTTACCAATACCCCCAAGCTGGTGGGCGGGGAGAGGAAATGCTGCACCGCGTTGGGGGCCAGTTTTTACCGACAGTTCGTCCAGGAGGTAATCACCTTGAGTTCCCCCGCCGCGGCGGAGATGGCAAAGATGCTGGAGAACGTCTTCCGAGCGGTGAATATAGCCCTGGCCAACGAGCTATGGATGATGTGTGACCGTATGGGGCTAGATGTGTGGGAGGTTATAGAGGCCGCTTCCACCAAGCCTTTCGGATTCATGCCCTTCTACCCCGGTCCCGGTCTGGGAGGCCATTGCATTCCCGTGGACCCCTTCTATCTTGCCTATAAAGCGAGGGAATTCGATTTCTTAAGCGAGTTCATCGAGCTGGCTGGCAAGATCAACATGAACATGCCCTATTTCGTGCTGGAGATGATCGCCCGCTCCTTGGACAAAGTTCACAAGAGCGTGCGGGGATCCAAGGTGCTGGTTTTGGGGGTTTCCTATAAGAACGACGTGGGGGATACCCGCAACTCCCCGGCTATAAAGATCATCCAGCTTTTGCGGACTCGGGGAGCCCGGGTGATCTATCACGATCCCCATGTCCCGGAGCTTCCCATCGAGGGCGGGGTTATGCGCAGCGTCGCCCTGACCGCCCAGCTGCTCGCCAAGGTAGATTTGGTATTGATTCATACCGCTCATACCGGCGTGGATTACCGAATGATAGAGGATTGCGAAGCCTTGGTGGTGGATACCCGTAACGTTCTAAAGCGGAGAGGCTGAGAAGGCTTTCCTTCTCTTTGGCGTCAACGCTGGATTTTGGGCGGTTGGCGAAGGGCTTAGGACTCCTTGCTCCGCATCTATCTTTTTCCCCATTCCTCGTGGAAGACTATCTCCTCCAGAGGCTTCCTCCGTCTCTCGGTAGGCGCCTGATCAGGATATCCCAGAGGGGTCAAAGCCACGATACGGATATGATCTGGCACCTTCAGAACCTGCTTGATTTTCTCCTCGTCCAGCCAAGCCACCCAACAGGTGCCCAGACCCTGATTGCAGGCTTCTAGAATCAGATGCTCCATGGAAATACCTATATCCACCAGGTAGTAGCTCTGATCCCCCACTTTCCCCGACTTCTCCGGATCGGCGCAGGCCACGATGAGCACCGGAGCCTGGTTTATCCCTTTGGAGATAGGATTTTTCTCGAGTATTTCGGCGATGGTTGAGCGGGTGGCGGGATCCTTGACCACTATATAGGTCCAACATTGCATATTCGCCCAGGATGGAGCCGAGCGCGCCGCCTCCAGAACCGCTTGGATCTTCTCCTCTTCTACCGGTTGGTCTTTATACCTGCGGACACTTCTCCTCTCCTCGAAAACTTTCATGATCATCTCCATATCTCCTTCCCTCGATTACGGCAAACCCATCCTCTTATAGATTTTATCGAGAGGGGGCGCCAGGGACAATGCGTGCCATGGCGTCTTGCGACCGAGCGGATGGCTTCTGGCAACAGTGGATATCGGTTGAAAAGTTTCCGTTAGGAGGACCATGGGCTGGATGAAATTAAGAATATTTAATGTTCAAGTTTTTCAACCGCTTCGCCGACCCGTATCTGAAAGTGCGGCGGTTTCAGGTGTGATAATATGGGTTTATGACCCGCCAGAAGATAGCGTGGTGGTGAGGATGTTAACGCAGGTACCCGTGCAGTTCAAGGATATAGAGGCTTATCGCTCCATTGTTGGGGACCAGGTAATCCAAACCCTCAAGGAGAAAGCCGAACCTCTGAAAGGAGCCCGGGTGGTGCATATCAACAGCACCGCCTACGGGGGCGGGGTGGCGGAGATGCTCTATACCACCGTTCCACTTATGAGAAGCCTGGGGTTGGAGGCGGAGTGGCAAGTTATTCAGGGGGACCAGGATTTCTTCACCGTGACAAAGTTTCTCCACAATTCGCTGCAGGGGATGGAGATTCCCACCACCCGTGAGATGCGGGAAAAATATTTACATATTGTAAAAGAAAACGCCCTTAATTTTCAGGGTGACTACGACTTCGTGGTGGTGCACGATCCCCAACCCTGCGCCATGCTGGAATTCCTGGAGCGGGCGAAGAGGAAGCGAGGGAGATGGATCTGGCGCTGCCATATAGACACCACCTTCGCCCAAGATGACGCCTGGGATTTTCTCCTTCCTTTTATCAATCGTTATGACGCAGCCATCTTCACCAAGGACGATTATATCAAGACCCCGCTTGAGGTGGGTAAGGTGGCCTTCATCACGCCCTCCATCGATCCTTTGAGCCCCAAGAATATGATCCCGGAACCGGAGGTCCAGAGGTTTATCATCAATCGTTATGGGGTGGATATCAACCGTCCCATAATCCTGCAGGTATCTCGCTTCGATCCCTGGAAGGACCCCCTGGGGGCGGTGGATACTTATCGCATGGCTAAGAAAGAATTTCCCCAGGTTCAGCTGGTCTTTTTAGCCTCCATGGCCTCGGATGACCCCGAGGGATGGCACTATTATGAGAAGACCAGCAATTACGCGGGGGAAGACCCCGATATCTTTCTCCTCTCCAACCTTCAAGGTATCGGCAATCTGGAGGTAAGCGCCTTTCAAGCCGCTTCCACGGTGGTGCTGCAGAAGTCCTTGAGGGAGGGATTCGGTTTGACCGTCACCGAGGCCATGTGGAAGGGCAAACCGGTGGTGGCGGGAAAGGTGGGGGGCATTCTCCTGCAGATCGATGACGGCTTGAACGGTTTTTTGGTGGAAAACCCGGTGGAATCCGCGGAGAGGGTGGTCAAGCTCCTGGGTGATGAAAAGATTAGGGAAAGGGTGGGAGCCGCCGCCCATAGGAAAGTCCAGGAGAAGTTCCTCTGCACCCGCAAACTCCAGGACTACCTTGACCTCTTCCTTTCCCTGAACTGAACCGTAGAGTTCGTGGGTTAAATTTGGCGCCATTCAACTTAAGTCCTATGATATCTCCATAAAATAAATTATCCTGTCGAATACTAGATAGCCGAAGGCATATTTCCCCCACGGGCGAGGATGGTCATGAAGCTATACAAGCATAAGCACGAGGATAGTTGCCTGGCTATAGCCGATCTTTCTCATCGGGAGAATTGGCGCTATGTGGGTTGATATGGCTCATGTCTCGCCCCGTGTATGTTCCGCAGAATGTAAGTAAATAATAGTAAAGTAATGATAGATATATATAGCGAGAGAACCGTTAGATTGGGAAAACGGAGGAAAGGAAGCGAAGCCATATTCCGTTCTTAAGGTAATTCTAGAGAAGAGCAGAGGCGGCGAATTGGACCGGAGAGAATTTTTGAAAAGAAGCGGCAGAATCGCCATGGGGGCGGGAGGTTTATACCTCGCGGGCAGCCTCACTTCTTGTATGAGAAAAACCGGAACCGGTGAGGAATTTTCCAACCTGGAGGAAGGGGAGGTAAAAGAGCCAGTCCCGGTAGAGCCCCATGCGGTGGAGCTAGCGGTGGTGAGGGGCGCGGGCGCGGAGGAAAAGCTGAGGGCGGGTTTGGAAGCCCTGGGAGGGCTAGGACGCTTTCCTATAGCGGGAAAGCGCGTTCTGATCAAACCCAACGCCGCTTTCGCCAATGACCCCGCCCTGGCAACCACCACGCATCCCCAATTGGTCGCCGCCATGGTTAGGCTCTTGATGGAGGCAGGGGCGGCCTCGGTGCTAGTCTTCGACCATACCCTCTCTGACCTGCCCAAAGTTTGCCTGGAAACCAACGGAATCGCGCCAGCGGCCACCGCGGCGGGCGCGAAAGTTGTGGCTTATGCCGCGGGAAAACCGGGACCCGGAAGATACATCAACATACCGGGGGGCAGGGCTATACAGAAGGTAGGGGTGCTCAACGAGGTACTGGACGCGGATTTTATCGTCAACATGCCCAAAGCCAAGCATCACTCGGGAGCGGGCTTATCCCTCTCCCTCAAAAACCTTATGGGAACCCTGACCCAGATGGGTATCATGCATCAGATCGACTTACACCGAGCCATCGCTGAACTTAACACAGTGTTAAAACCAGGGCTGGTGGTGTTGGATGCCACTTCCGTGCTGCTCAATAAAGGACCGGGAGGGCCAGGGGATGTGTCCTTCCCTGACGAGGTGGTGATAGCCAGAGACCCGGTGGCGGTGGACAGTTATGCCACCTCTTACTTCGGAAAGCGTCCGGAGGATATCCCCTCCATCGTCAACGCTGCTGGCTTACGGGTGGGGACTATGGACTACACCTCACTGGGCATGAGGAGAATAGAGCTATGAAAAAAGATTTATCATCCTCGCTTTCCAAAAAGGAGAAGGTTAATCGCAGGGGAAAAATGAGATACATCCGCTTCTCCGCACAACTTTCCCTACTGATGGTCTTTGTGGCGCTGGCTTGGATGGCGACCTACCCTCCTTCCAGCAAGCTTGCGGAGAATATCTTCCTCCGAGCGGAGCCCTTGAACGCGTTGCTCTCTCGAGGAGGCGTAAATGGTTTCCTGTACATGCTACCTGCCCTAGCGTTAATTACGCTCACCCTCTTCAGCGGGCGCTTTTTCTGCGCCTGGATATGCCCCTTGGGAACCTGTTTCGACAGCGTTCCCTCCCGCGGCTGGTGGGAGAAAAAAAGTTTCAATAGTTTAAAACCCAAGGATTTAGGCGGCAGAACCAGAGAAGAAGGACATCGCCGTTTGCGGGTGAAATACCTAATTATGTTACTTATTGTTATTTTATATATTGTAAATATTAATCTTGTGTGGCTGGTCAACCCCCTGGCCATCGCCAACCAGGCGGCGGTCTTCGCCTTCAGTGGCGTGATTCCGGTTATCTTCCTACTTCTGCTGGCGCTGGCCATTCTCTACCGGCCCAGATTTTGGTGTTCGGAGCTATGTCCCACTGGAGCGCTCTTCAGCGCCATATCCTTTTTAGGGAAGAGATTGCCGGAAAAAATTATCCCCCTTTCCTTGGTAAAAAACGACCAAGCTTGTGTGCATTGCGGAAAGTGCGCCCTTTCTTGTCCTCTGGAGATAGTAGAGGTGGCGGAGACCCATCGTTCTGGCCGGTTGGCCATTCCTGACTGTTCTCTCTGTGGGGATTGCGTGGATGCTTGTCCCCAAGCGGGAGCCCTTTCACTCTCCTCTTTCGGGAAACGTTTTTATGTTTCCAGAAAGAGTAAAAAGGAAAAGGTTGAATTGAAGGAGGAGAGACTTTCGGTATGAGGAAGCTGTATATCTCCAGAAGGGAGTTCTTGGCCGCGGGCGTCCTGGGGGCGGGTGGCTTGATGCTCTACGGAATTCTGCAGGGCGAATCCTCCTATCCTCCCCTGAGACCTCCGGGGGTTCTGGACGAGGAGGAATTTAACGGCGCATGTCTGAGGTGTCAGGAGTGCGTGAGGGGGTGTCTAACCCAATGCCTGGAACCAGCGGGAAATGAGTTTGGGGCGAGCAAGCTGTGGACTCCACGTTTCAACCCCGATTTAGCCAAGTGCGAGTTTACCCTCTGCGGAAGGGCTTGCGCCCAAGCCTGTCCGGCGGGACTGCTTAAGCCCGTTCCCGATGAGGAGGTGCGGCTAGGCTTGGCGTCTATAAATCGTAAGCGATGCATTGTCTGGTCAGAGGGCAAGGACTGCCTTATCTGCTATGAACGCTGCCGTTATCAAGCCATCGAGGTGGATCAGGAGAGGCGGCCCCATCTGTTGGGAGAGAATTGCGTGGGCTGTGGCGCCTGCCAGAACTCCTGTATCGCCAGACCGGAGAAGGCTATCGTGGTATACCCTTTGGGGTATAAGGTTCAAGAGAATGGGGGAGGAAGAGGAAGACGAAAGAGTTGACCGCAATTGAGCCACGGGCCTTCGGACTCCAGAACTCCTCATAGAGATGATTTTTCTTTCAATAAAAAATTCCTTATTCGGTTAGCGTTTGCTTAAAAGGCGCGAATAAATTAAGATTTTGATAATCGACTCGCGCGAAAGGTTGCCACGCGCGTTTTGAGACCAAATACGGAGAAAAGGTTTATGGTTAGCGCCGCCTATTTCTCGCCAGGGCGTTCAGCTAGAAAGGAGGGGTCTTGTTCAAGTATATACTCAGGAATATGTGGAGGAGAAAGACCCGCACCATCCTGACTATCTCCGGAATCGTGGTGGGCATTTTTGCCCTCACCGTGCTGGGAGGCCTCTCCGCCCGCCTTACCCAGCAGGTCAACGGGGCTAAGGTATGGTTCAGCCGCCAGATTAACGTGGTGCCGGCGGGGGAGAGCCTCTTCGGCGGGGCGGGAAGATACCTAGAGATCTCCAAGGTTGCGGAGATCGAGAAAGTGCCTGGGGTCAAGGTGGCGGTGGCGGGCATCGGTTTTCCCCGGGAGAACGGGGGAGGGTTTTTTGGCCCTCCGGATCTCATCATCGGTTATGACTTGAGCAGATCGGAGCGGTCCGCGGAGTTGCTGGAGCTTCTGCAGATCAGGGATGGTCGCAACCTGGGGGAAGGGGATCAGGGCAAAGTGGCGCTGGGGGCGACCGTGGCAAAGAAGTTGGATGCCCGGGTGGGAGGGATGGTAACCCTCAAGGGGCGTCTTTTCCAAGTGGTAGGGATCTACCAGCCCACTTTAAGCACGGCGGATTCCTTCGCTTTCATCGAATACCAAGACGCCCTTGATCTTTTTCGGGCGGAGAACCCTTACTTCCAGATTAGGGATATCGCGGGGTCCATCAACGTCCTGCCCGAGCCAGGAGTGGATTTGGAAGAATTGGCGGCGCGCATAGAGGAGCAAGTGGAGGGGGTGAAGGCTATCTCCCCCAAGGAGGCGGAGGCGCAGATATCTCAGTTCAGCCTGATATTCAACTCCATCCTTTTGGGCATAGCTTTTGTCGCTCTGCTGGTGGGAGGGCTTTCCATCATCAACACCATGGTGATGTCAGTGTCGGAGCGCATTTACGAGATCGGGTTGAAGAAAGCCATCGGCGCAGAAACCCGGTCCATTCTCTTTGAGTATCTGGTGGAATCGGCGATGATCGGGTTTCTCGGAGGGGCGATCGGAATGCTTTTAGGCCTTTTGGCCATCTTCATCCTCAACCGGTTGACCCAGGCCAATCAGGTTACCGTATTCGCGGTGACCACCACGGTGGTGGTGGGGCCGGTGATCTTCTCGGTCATCCTAGGAACACTGGCGGGCATCCTGCCCGCCAGAAGAGCGGCTGGATTGAAGCCGGTGGAAGCGCTTAAGGGGGACTGAGGGGAAATGGTAGTATTTAGGCATTTTTCGACGTTTTTTTCTATAAAAAGAACCCCTTTTATTTATGATAAAGGAAACTTACTGGAAATAATCGCGTCGATGCATCCTATCGCTTTTGATTGGGATAAATGCTAAGCCTATCATTATATCGAGGGAGAGCGATTGGTAATGATAAAAATAGAGAATCTAAGTAAGATCTACCGGGTGGGCGATATCGAGATCAAAGCGATTAACGACCTTTCCATGACCATCGAGAAAGGGGAATTTCTCTCCATCGTGGGACCATCGGGATCGGGAAAAACCACCCTGCTTCACCTGATGGGATGCTTGGACGTCCCTACCTCTGGGCGTATCTTCATCGACGAGGTGGAAGTCTCCAGCCTCTCTCCCTCGGAAGTTACCAGGCTCAGGCGGGAGAAGATTGGTTTTGTCTTTCAGGAGTTCAACTTGCTTCCCGTGCTCAACGCGGTGGAGAACGTGGAATTGCCTCTGCGCTACCAAAGGGTGAGTGGGAGGGAGAGACGCCGACGGGCGCTGGAGGCGCTTTCCAGGGTGGGTCTGGAAAACCGGGCGTATAACCGCCCTACCCAATTATCTGGAGGGGAGCAGCAGCGAGTGGCTATAGCTCGAGCCCTGGTGACCCAACCGGTGCTGGTGCTAGCGGACGAGCCTACCGGGGAGCTGGATACCGCCAACACTTGTAAGGTGATCGAGCTGATGCGGGACCTCAACCGGGAGACCGGGCAAACTTTCGCCATCGTCACTCATAACCCCATGGTTGCCGATTATACCCGCAGGATAGTGACATTGCGGGATGGAAGCATCTATTCCGATCAAGCGGTGGAGGAAAAGGAACTCGCCTGCGAGGATGGTGATTTGGGAATCTGAGAAAGCCCCTTTTTTTGCAAACTCCCATCCTATGCGTTCTGAGGAGGCCTCGGGGAAGCGTCGGGGGAATAAGGGATAGATATTCTCTATAGGTGGCGATTCTATAGAGAAGTATTCATGGGGTTATCGTGAGAATGCAACTGCTAGCAGGGGAAGACGGTTCCTTCCTAGGTATATTGTCAATGGATTTAACTTTGTTTGGGGGAAAATACTACTTTTCGGCTCTGAGTGCGTCTCGGTTCATGAGTGGGTGCCGGCGCCGAGTTTTGGCGAATTTTAGGAACCGAGGGTTCATCATACAGCCTTTCATTGATGACGATATAACGTCGGTCGAGGTAGTTAAAATCAGTTTCAGTCTTTTTTGGCTACTAGATGCACGTAACGCCCTATCCCTTGGAAGATTATCTCCCTGCCGATCTTCTCCTCCAAATCAACCAAAGATTCAAAGCTATCCCCTGTTTCCATGAGGGAAGGACTCACTAAATCACAAAAGAGACAAAGGGCGTATTCACCCTCAATGTTATAACCCAGAGGTTCCAGCAACATGCGCATCTCTTTAGAGGAATAGAGATTTCCCCATCCTTTGGAGAGATCGGTCCGGAACTTTTCCTTTTCCAGGGCCTCTAAGCTCGCCTGTATATCTTGGTTGACCAATAACTCTTGGGCCACCTCTCCATAGCGGTTATAGAAAACCAGGGAGAGCAGGCCTCGGGGACGTAGGACGCGGGTGAGTATATTCAAAGCGCGCAAAGGATCATCCACGTACTCGATGGTCTCGTGGCAGATGATAAGATCGAAATCCTCCGCTTGGCATGACTCCAAGTCCTCTATGCGCTGGTTGAGAAAGGAGAGGCTAGCGCACACCTCCGGCATCTCTCTTTCCACCCTTTTTTGTACGCTGTCCAGTAGGCAGACGGAGGGCTCTAGCAGGGTGACGTGGCTTCCCTCCTTCGCGAGTCGCAGGCTTATCTCCGCCAACCAGCACCCCGCGTCCAGAACCTTCAAGGCTTGGAGGTCCCGACGAGCCAGTTCCTTGAGGTGGGAGGAGAGGTAACGCCAAGCCACCTCCTGTGCAACTCTGCTGGCGATAGATGAGGTTTTATCCAGTATGATCTTCGCCTTTTCGTCCATCGCCTCTCCGCCATCATGAGCCTCGGACATATTTCCCTCCTTTAACGTACAGGCCCTGTGATCTTATTTCTTATCCGGACCTCCGTCGGATATTCAATATAATTATAGTGTAAATAAAGGGTGGAGTTCTTTTTAACATTCTGTTACTTTTTAATCCCTGACCGATTATTGAGTTAATAAAGGAGCGGAGCCCCCGTCCTGCACGTAACAATTTTCCCACAGGAATTTTAAAGCACATCTGACTTGACGTAATTGAATGAAGCGAACGCGATAATCATGGTTCTTTAGCGATGGAGTAATTGGTCCCTTTTCGGATAGGTTTAGATTATTTCTAACCTGAAGAATAAGTCTTGCATTCTCTCGTCCGTCACCCTTGTACCGTTAAAAGGACCCATTAGATGTTTCTCCTTTCCCTGTTTTGGGTATATAAAAATAAGATAAAAAGAGGAGACTTTATAGAAGGGAGCGGATAAAGCGGTGAACAGAAGAGAACTCCTTACCAGGGTCAAGGAGGAGGCTGATCTCGACAACTTAAGGCAGGCCGACCAGGCGGTGAGAGTGGTCGTGGGGGTCTTGAAGTCGCTGCTACCTGAGGAAATCTCCAACAAGATCGCAGAGATTCTTCCCGAGGACCTCCGCGCGGGCTGGGAGATAGTGGCCCCCTATCCGGCGGATATTTTAGAGAGAGAGGATATCTACTTCGAAGGATCGGAGGGGGAGGGAGAGAAGCCCGCGCCCACCATCACCCATGGTTGAGGACGCCGGCGCCTTTCGCCTGGGGCTCTGGAAAGCGATTTAATATTTTTGAAAAAATTTAATGCTGAGGCACGCTCCAACGATGAGTCGCGCATTATGTTTTGTGATTCATTTAGAACGAACCGATGTTTTCTAGCTTCTTCTATAGCTATTTCTTTTTAAATTGTAAATAATGATTGAGCGCATCTACAAGGAAAAATCTGGGCCTTGTACGAGACGGAATCCAATCTATTCGATTTGATTCGCTAGAATAAATATTACATAATGTAAATATTACTTGGTCTATACAACAGGGAAGATTGATAGGCATAAGTATTCCTTTTCGACTATTAATTACATCTTTGGCGTCTCAGGGGGTTGGTTCCCTGAAAGCAAGGAGTTTAGGGCTTGCGTCCACCATTCCAGAGAGGACACCAGCCAGGAACAGGCGTCGTCTGCCCCCTCGTCTCCGTAGAAATCCACGCGTAGGATTCCCTTCCCTTTGGTCTTTCCCATGAATGAATTGACTATGGATACCTGGCGAACCGAGTTAAGTGGAATGAAAATATATCTGCGGGGGAACAGCATGCGGAAGCCCAATCCCTCCTCGGTTAACGCGAGCAACCCATTCCCGGTAATCCGCCCTCTTCTTTGGGAAAGTTGGCCTAAGAAGTTGCAGTCCTCCACGAAAATGACTTTCTGTCCCTTCAGAGCTTGCCGCAAGAATTCGATGGCTTCTTTCCTCAAGTTCCTTATCCACCACCGAAAAAAGAGTACTTCAGATATCACGCTCGCCAGCACGGCCACAACCACAATTATGGTTACCATCATCTTCATTTTCCTTCTCACTCCAGTTATCCCTCTCGTTTGATGGAGGCGCTCGATTGTCCATATCGAGTTAGCACCGGAAACATTGTTTCAATGCGGTTAAGCGCTCTTTTTGAATGGATAACCTCAATATTGGGAGCTCCAGATTCCCCTTCTCAACACGTCGAGACCTGATTGCGATCGCCAATAGCTTGGAATTCACCAAAGCTCAATCAGCGCTATCTTCAGCTCGAAATCCGCCCTTTCCTTGGTTCCCTGGTCCACCCCAATCAACCCCACCAGCTTTTTCCCCTCCGGGTGGAAAGAGGATGCGGCGACTATTACCGGCTTGCCCAGGTATTCCGGGTACCCTGGTTCGTTGAAATAAGTCAGTCTTCTTTTAGCGGATCCATTGTTCTTCATCGCCCAGTATTCCCGGGTATGGGGTTGCCAGTACCAGTGGGGATCACTGAAATTGAGCGGGGAACCCAAGTTGGTCATATAGACGATTGTCTCTCCATCAGGCGACCAGGAGGCGTCTTCCTCCCAGACCTCGGGAGAGTTTTGCAGGTTGGTGAGCTCCCCCGTCCGTGAGTCGAAGAGGTACTGATCCATGCCGAATTCGTCTTGGCCATCCAAGTTTCCGGCCAAAAGCACCGTATTTCCGTCGGGAGAGAAGTCCAGGGCGGTGACGTAACGGCCCATGCCCGCCCCGGGTTGAAAAAGCACCTTTTCGTTCTCCAGTCGGGGGCCGTCATCGCTTTCTCGGAAGTCCGCTATCTTCACCCTCCATACTCCCCATTTGCCTCCCTCTTTGTATCTCTCAGTCCACATCAGCCGCGATCCGTCCGGGCTAAAATGGGGATTGAGCACCCCCATAGCGGGCAGGCCATCGTCACTCTTTTGTTTTATAGGTATGTCGGTCAGCCTCCAGAACCGAGTTCCCCATTCATCGGTGGCCCATAGGTTGTTGAATACACCTATACCCGGATTGCCTGGCCATTTGTTTGCTACCCCGTAATGATTCTCCTCTTCCGATTGGAAGATGATGTATTTTCCCGAGGGATGCCAGGTTGGATTGCCATTGTGGCGCTGGTTTATAGCCTGGTTACCGGAGGTTAGGCTGGAGAGGATGGTCCCGCTGGGGGTCATGATGTAGAGGTCGAAGTATCCATCGGGGTTCTGGCGATCGAAAGCTATCCTCTCGCCGTCGGGCGACCAAACTGCCCTGCCCCCGTTTTCCTGGATTATCTCGATATTTTTAACCTCTCTTCCACGATAAGGGCTTCCTTCAGGCTGGTCGCTACGTTCTTGGCGAATGGCTTGTTCGCCGCATCCCCATGCGCCCAAAACCAGGGCTATGGCCAGAAGGCGGAAAACTAGCTTTGCGAACCTCAAGCGGTCACCTCCTTCTCGCTTAAAAAACCCTTTGTTCGCTGAGCTTAATGGATTATCTCGACTCCCATTTCTCCTGTCACGTTCCCCGCTTCAATAGTGGGCTATTTATAAGGAAGGCGAGATGCCCTCCATTTTCACTTTATCAAATTATTCCCAATCTCGCTCCCGCGAAAGGCGAACGCTCTCTAAAGAGCGTTATTTCCGAAATCGGCATCGTGAAATATCCAACGTTTCTCTGGAAACAAGAAAGCGAGAGGCGCGGAATCCGCGCCTCCCTGCTTCTCCAAAATTCCGAGATCTTATTCCACTTTCTCCCAGAGAGTGGCGTTGGCGTTGCCGAATCCCCCGCATAGGGTGGCGATAGCCCGCTTGGCCTCCGGGAAGTCTTTCTTCATAATGTTGTTCAAGGTGATGACGATGCGACACCCGGATTCCCCCAGGGGATGTCCTAGAGCCAGCGCCCCTCCCCAAACATTTATATTGTCAAAGGGGGCGTTATGCCCGATACCCAACTCGCGGATGACCGCCAGTGACTGGGTGCCGAAGGCCTCGTTGAGCTCCCAAAGGTCGATATCTTCTACGCTCAAACCCTTGCGCTCCAGGAGCTTGCGCACCGCTGGCACCGGTCCGATGCCCATGATGGTGGGATCGCAGCCGGCCATGACGCCTCCCGCGTAGCGCAGGTGGTAAGAGAGTCCCAGCTGGTCCGCTTTCTCCCGGCTCATGAAGAGGGCAGCGCAGGCCCCCGTGGTGAGCGGGGAGCTTATGGCCGCGGTGACCACGCCGTCGGGCTTGAATGCCGGTTTCATCTGTGCCATCTGCTCCAGGCTGGGGTTGTCCCTGATCCACTGGTCACGGTCGCAGAGGAATTCCTTGCCTTCCTCGTCCAGGGCGGGCACGGGCACGATCTCGTCCTTGAACTTGCCCGCGTCCCGAGCGTCCCGGGCTTTGATATGGCTCCAATAGGCCATCAGTTCGGCGTCTTCGCGTGAGATGTTGTACACCTCGGCGATCTTCTCCGCGGTGGCTCCCATGGGCAGCTCCATGGGGTTGTAGTACTGGCCAATGCGGGGCGGGATGTCCATTCCCGCTGCCATGGGCACGTTCATCATGTCCTCCACCCCGGAGGCGATGAAGATCTCTCCATCCCCGGCCATGATGGCGCGGCAGGCGTGCTCGATACAGCTCATTCCCGAGGGGCACTGCTGGTTTACCCCGTTAGTGGGAACGCTCTCCGGCAGGCCGGAAGCTAACCAGCCCAGGCGAGCGATATCGTTCTGCATGCCGGTCTGGTTGGCCGTCCCACAAAAGACCGCCTCCACGTCCTCCGGCTTCACCTGGGGGTTGCGCTCAAAAAGCGCCTTGTAGACGTAGGTGAGAAGTTCGTCGGGACGCAGGTGACGTGCCCAGCCCTTCTCCGCGTGGGCCCGGAAGTTGGGAGTGCGCACCCCATCAACTAGGACCGCTTCTTTGATTTCTGCCATGTCCCTTACCTCGCTTTCCTCTTTCTCCGATACCTGTCCTGAGTCTCTCCCCGCATGGGGAGCATGAAATGTTTAGGACGCGCCTGTTTTCGCGCTCCTCCTCACAACTCCCTCCCTGCCCGGCTCACATGACCTGGCTGGCAAGCTAAAACGACAAGCTACATTATACCAAATTCATGACACTCAAGTACCCGGGCCAAAAGATTTTAGCTTTTCACCCTTATAGACGCGCCGAGAAAAATATGTCAATTTTACCATTTAATATTCTTTCTATAGTTCATCTTATCTGCCGAAAGTTTGATGATTCTTTTCGTGGACTTAAGATTACCGCAACTTGGAAAAATCGAGGATATATATGGGCCTGGGCGGTGTTTTCCCGGCCAGGCCCTTTTGTTGTGGTGGGCGTTGAGGGATTTGAACCCACGACCTCTTGCTTGTAAGGCAAGCGCTCTCCCACTGAGCTAAACGCCCGCGCCTCTCTTTTCAGAGATTTTCACACAATTATACAACAATCTTTTACGCTTCTGGTCACAGGCGATGATTACATTGACGCGCCTCTCTTTTCTAACAATTATAGCAGCAATGCCGTCGGACCTGAACCTGGGTATCTAGGGATGTGGTTGGGCTGGTCGTAGCTGGGGATATGAAATCTCGCAATCGAAGCGGCGTGATGGACCGTCTTACCTCAAAATAGATGGGAGGGAATGAAAATGCGATACGAATTGGCGAT
>JACVIX010000074.1 GCA_015711725.1 Candidatus Geothermincola primus
CTACATAAAAATTTATAGAATGTCATGATCAACGATTTTACGCACATGACCTTTATCTCCTAAAGCAGACATCGCCCCCGAGGTTAGAAACAGCAGCTCCGGCTTCCCTAATCTCCTTAGGGGACCCTCTCCCTGCTCAACCCGTTTCGATGCCTGTTTCCTCGATAAGACGGGTTATGCTTTCGCTGAAGGAAGTGTCGCCCTTTTCCCGTAAAGAGAGAGTGACCCGGGGATGCCCTCGCGAGAGGTCAAATCGGTGATTAAACCTTCCTTCACAGAGTCCATCACTCAAAGGGAGCCAGGGGGTTACTTTCCCGTCCCCGAAGTCCCAGCGTAACTCCACTTCTCTTTGGGTGAAACAAGATGGTGTGAAGATGTAGGCGTTTCCCTCCAAACGCTCAAAGGAGAAAGAGGGGTTAAGTGCGGGACGGCCGTCACCTTCCACCCTGTGCCACTCCAGCGAGGAGTCTTCCTCCACACGCACTATCCTTATGGTGCCCTTGCCCACTTGATTGGACCCAGAGACCACCCCCTCGGTCAATATAACCGCTTTGCCCCCAACAGGTAGTATATCGAGGTTGTTTACGTCGCAGATGATCTGACCCAAGGGGGTCTGATGGCAGCTGTGATTATGGGCGGCAAAAGTGGCGAGAATGTTGTGGTGGCTTCTCATGATGGCTTCGATCTCCGGATAGCAGGTGGGCAAGAAGGTGACATAGGCGAAAAGTTGCAACTTGTTCCAGAACTCCTCATCAATCCCCGGGGGACGGTGAAGATGCCCGGAGAGCTGATGGTGGGAGAGGATCACCACGGGACGGTCTCCCCAAGATTGGAGATGTTTCTCCAACCAGCGGCGGGTGGAGGGATGAAAGACCCCCACCGGGCTGGCCCCCACCGTGCCGGGCAAACTTTCCCGGTTCACGCAGTCCAAGGCCAAAAAATTTATTCCTCCTACCCTGAAAGAGTAGTTCGCCATGGGGGTCTCGCTTACCGTGGCGGAATCCATCTCCCACTCCTCTATTGACTCGCTATGGCTCAGGGACGCGAATCTATCCGCGAATATCCGTTGGAAAATCTCGGCACCCACGGGAGCCTCCGCCTGCTCTCTCTCGGTGTAAGGCCAGATATCATGGTTGCCCAGCAATGGTATATAGGGGACTTCGAGAAGATCCAATATCTCCTTGGCTTTCAGGAACTCGCACCATTCGGCGCTGTCGGTTAAGTCCCCGAGAACCGCCACGAAGCGCAAGGGACAATGGGGGAGGTTGCTGTGGCGGTTGATCCACCGAACCGTGCGGCGAAGGCGTTGGGTAAGGAAATACTCCTGCCCCTCGCTTCCTGGGCTACCTGGTTTCCAACCAGGTCGCCCATAGTCGGGATAGAAGCATCCCATGTGAAGATCGGCGATGATGGCGAAACACCACGCGTCCTTTTTCATTTTCCCACACCCGTTTCTTCTCTCAAAACCGTGCTCCTTTGCTGATAACTATGCGCGGTTATATTCAGCTAAACCATATTCACCCTTAAGCCTTTTTAGTCTTTTCAGCCCTATTATATAGGAAGCGTGCGCGCCAAGGGCCGGATCGAAACCACTGGGGGATATGCTGGATTCTATCGCCATTTCCACGGTAACCGAGGGTGTCAGATAAAGGGGTTCTGGTTACGATGACGGCCTTGGGGGAGAGGGGATAGGGACGCGGGTCGACGCGCGGTAAGCTTCGGGATGAGAAGTCAGCCTCGGGACGATAAGAGAAGGAACAGGGATAAGTGGGCGACACCATTCGCCTCAGAGGAGCCCGGGCTCCTGATCAGGAAAACTTGTGTGGTCCAACCGAAGGAGAAGACTTAAGGAATCGAAGGGTGGTTTTTGAGGAATCGCGGAGCTTTCTAATCTTACCGGATAGATCCTCCCCTATCCGTTAGTTGGAGTCCATGACCCCGTGGAGACTCCGCGAGAAATACTTATGAGGAATTCGTCGGAAGTTATGGGAAATTTTTTGGGAATTTGGCGGGAGGTTATCGGAAGATATTGGTCGGAGAGGCCGCTTCGGGACTCCAGGTAAAAAGGGGATAAGTTGGGGCGTCGCCTTTCCCCGGGATTTTTCGGAGTGTCCCTATCTAATCATCCATCTCCCCGATGAGCTTACCATAGCATTCGGCGCAGAAGACCAAGCCGCTGTAGAGGCGTTCCACCACCCCCACGTAAAGCCATTCCCCGGTCTCGAAGACATGGTCACAAATCCGGCAGGAGGAGCCCGCTTTGACCTCGAACCCGGCGGTCTCCTCGTTTGCCCACAGCTCTTCCACCACCATTGCCACCTCCAGGCCGCTCACCCCATCGGGTATCTCTTCTTCTGGAGGACGGCAGCTTAGGCAGTAATAGAATTCCCCGATTCCTCCGGTCTCGCGGGAAAGGGTGTATACCCTCTCCCCCATCGGCAAGTAGCAGGCGCAGCCCTCGCATCTGGCGCCTCCACTGATAAGTTTTCCCGGAATGAAGTCTTCAGGTTCCACCAGCTGTTACCCTGCGCTTTCCCCTTGTATAAAACGACGATACCTAAATAATATTTTATACCTTGGCGGTTAGGCCGAAGAAGATTATTCATCAGGTGGAGCGTTTGGGTTATACTTTTATGGTGTGTCGGGGAAGCGAACGGGGCGAAGGCGATCCCCGAGATAAAATTAACTAGATAAATGGCAAAATTAGATGATCGGTGATTAGAAGGAAGTTATCTTTAGGGGAGGTTGTCTTTGGAAATAATAACCCTGACTGACTGGTCTTTCGGGAGCAACTGTTACTTGGTGATCAACGATGGGGAGGGGAGAGCGGTCCTGGTGGACGCGGGAATGGACGCGCAGGATATCCTGAAGAACATAGAGGAGAAGGGCGCGCTCCTAGAAGCGGTGCTGCTTACCCATGGGCACCCCGACCATCTAATCGGATTGAAGGGGGTGATTGACGCCACCCAGGTCCCCTGCTACATGCACCCACTGGACGCGGAGCTAGCACGGGCCATCCCTCCCATCTTTCTGCGCATGATGGGAATAAGCCAGCTGGAGCTACCGGAAAAGATTCTGCCCTTGGAGGATGGTCAAGTTTTGGAGCTGGCGGGAATGGAGTTCAAAGTACTGCACACACCCGGACACAGTCTAGGCAGCGTATGTTTTCATACTGATGGGGTGATCTTCACCGGAGACCTCATCTTTCGCGGGTCGGTGGGACGTACCGATTTCCCTGGGGGGTCCTTCGACGAACTGGTGCGGTCGGTGAAGGAGAAGGTCTTCACCCTCCCCTCGGATACCCGCATCTACGCTGGGCATATGGACGCCACCGTGGTTGGGTGGGAAAAGAGAACCAACCCTTTTTTAGTGGGAGTCTAGGCGTAGAGGGAAGTTGAAATAAATCAACAGGGCTCTAGTTATCGAGATAAAGATATAAAATAATTGAGAGCCTACCCATCGGAAAAATATAAAAACCGCTCGCAACGATGGCGATTGCGAGTCGCGCTTACCTTACCGTTGGGGCTCTATTTCCTGGCAATCACCAGCATGACCGGGGGTATCTTTCTTATCAGCGTGGCTTCCTCCACGGTAAAACCGTATCTTTTAAGCAGGGAGTTTATCTCCTTACGAGAGTAATGGCGATCGTCGGTTCCCACTATCCTGCCGTAACGCAGGCTTGCCCGGCCCAGCATGCCCTCATTGCACATATCGCAGAGATAGAAGGGACACCCAGGTTTCATTACCCGGTTGATCTCCTTGAGAGCTTTGCCCGGATGGGGAAAGTGGTGAAAGGCGATGGTGGAGATCGCCAAATCGGCCCAGCTGTCCTTCAAGGGCAGATCCTCGGCGGTAGCCTGAAAGAATTCCAGGCCCTTCCTCCCCTCCGCCCTTGCCTGGGCTATCTCCAGCATGCGTTCGCTCAAATCCAAACCGATGACCTTGGCGCCCATCTCCCAGAGGCGTACATCCAGAGCCCCAGTTCCACAACCAATATCTACAATATGTAAATTATTTACTCGGGGAAGCCTTTCCACCAAAGCGTCGTGAAGGGGCAAGAAAAAACGTTTCCACAGCAGCCCCCGTTCGTAGGTGGGAGCCCAGCGGTTAAATCTCTCTCGGTGCTTGCCCAAGCTGGCGCAGCCTTTCATCTCTCTATCCCATCGCGTCCAACTGCATTCCTTTCTGATATAATAACCCTATCCTAGCAGGGTTGGAAAGCGGCGGGGGAGAAGATGAAGCCCAGCCGGCGGATTAAACGAGCCTCTATTCTTGTATTTACCGTGGTGGCGATGGGGATTGTGGGCTATGTCCTCATCGAGGAGATGACCTTCACTCAGGCATTCTACATGACCATCATAACTATAGCCACCGTGGGCTTCAAGGAGGTAAAGGAACTTTCCACTGGAGGTCAGTATTTCACTATTTTTCTCATTTTATGCGGCGTGGGGACTCTCTTCTATTTTGTGAGCAGCTTTTTCGAGTTGATGCTGGAGGGCTTGTTCGGGGAAGCGATGGGGAGGAGAAGGATGAATCAGAGAATTAAGACGCTAAAGGATCACGTGGTAATATGCGGTTTTGGCCGTGTGGGCGAGAACGTATGCCGGGAATTCCAGCGAGCGGGGCGGGAGTTCGTGGTGGTGGAGAGGGACGATGAAGGGGCAGAAAAGGCTATAGAAGAAGGGTTTCTGGTGGTCAAGGGAGACGCAACTCATGTGGAGATACTGGAAGAGGCGGGGGTGGCCAGAGCTATGGGATTGGTTTCCGCCCTGCACACTGATGCGGATAATCTCTTCGTTACCCTCACCGCCCGCACCCTCAACCCCCGCATCTTTATCGTCACCAGGTGCGTATATCCGCAGAGCACTGAGAAATTAATATATGCGGGAGCGGATAGAGTGATTTCCCCCTATCTGCTCAGTGCAAGGCGTATGGCCAACCTCATCTTGAGGCCCACCATAAGTGATTTTCTGGACGTGGTGGTGCGGGCGGAGGACATGGAATTCCGCGTGGAGGAGGTACAGTTGAGGAAAGGCTCTCCCTATGCGGGAAAGACCATTGGGGAGTCAAACATCAAGACCCAGACCGGAGTATTGGTGCTGGCTTTGCGCGAGGAGGGCTCCGGGGAATTCGATACCAATCCAGGAAGAGACACCCTATTAAAAGAGGGAGATACCCTGATTGTGATGGGGACCGGGGAGCAGCTGGCCAATTTCCAAAAGAGGGTGGGCTAGGGGTAGCCAGGGTAAAACGTGGAAAGAGCATGGCCCCGAGTTAATGGTATTTCCATGTAAGGGGAAGCAGAACTTTTCGGGTGGGAGGTGGTCAGCCCTAGGATGACTAGTTAAAGCCGAAAAAATCGCCACCAGCACGCTTTTCCCGCTCGTCCCGGGTGATTATCCTCTCTCTACTATCACCAAAAGCCAAACAGTCTTGGAAATCGCATACCTCCTTATCCTGTCTCTTTCTATCTGCCGGATAAAAACAGGTGCATAGTTTTGGGATAATCGCTAAAGTAATTCTGAGTCATATTACGATAAATTAAATGATCGGGGAAATGTAGGCGATCGTGATTGACGTTTAAATCTGGACTGATCCGAGATACAAGATATAGACAGGGGTCAAGTGAAGAGAGACGGCGAGACCAAGATTTTGGTGATCGAGGATAGCCCGATGCACCGCAGGCTAATCAAGGAGACTCTCCACGAGGAGGGATTCTCCATTTACGAATGCGACAGCGCGGAGAAAGGCTTGAAGATTGCCGCAAAAGAACGCCCCCAGCTGGTGTTCATAGACCTCTATCTTCCCGGCGTGGACGGCTTGGAGGCGGTGGGGATGCTCAGGACCCTGGAGGGCATGGACCAGGTGCCCATAGTGGTGATGAGCGCTTCCCGCTCAGGAAAGGAGAGGGAGAGGGTTATGCAGACCGATTGCGACTATTACCTGCACAAACCTATCGATGTGGATGAGTTACCTCTCCTGGTAAAGCAGTTGCTGAAGACTGGAAGGGAAATCGCGGACCATGTTGGCGCCGAGGAAAGAACGCAAGAGGAAGAGTCAGCGCCGATTGAAAGCGGGAAAAGGCTGGAGGCTCTGGAGAAGGTACGCAGCACCCTCAACCATGACCTGCGCACTCCCTTGACCATCATGATCTCCTATGCTCATACCGTTATGCGGGGCAAAGTGGGAGAGGTGAACGACAAACAGAAAGAGATGCTGGAAACCGTGGTGGAGCAAGGGTTTCAGCTGGACGCCATGCTCACCGAGCTGGTGGATATATTGGCTGGACTGGAGAAGGCGGAGGAAGAACGGGAATAAGGGCGGATCGCCGCAAATTTAGACCATCACAGAAAAAATTTTAAAAGCGAATTTTATTATATGCTTCGCTTCACCGCGATACCGGAGAGTTTCCCTCATGTCGACGTCTCTTTACAAATTGTTAATTAAGGATGGGCGAGCTTTGGGCTTCTCTTTTTGCGCGATGTGGCGAAGTCAGATAAATATCAGGTTAAATTTAATTACATAATGTAAATTTAATGGAATTAATTTACGAATTGCGAATTTATATTTTCAGACCCACCTCCAGCCCTTCTTTGATGGCATCGTAGGCTTTACGTGCCTCCCGGGCATCGCCGATGAGGTGGACCTCTTTCCCCGAGTTTTTTAACTCCTCATAAAGTTCAGCTACGGGACAGGATCCGGCGGCTATCACCACCGTGTCCGCGGGCAATCTCTCTTCGTCATCGCCAGTCTTCACCCACACCGCTCCCTCCTCGATCCTGGTGACCACCGAGTTTCTCAAACTCTTGATACCCAGATTCTCCATGTCTTGAAGCAGGGTCCAGCGTGTGGAGATACCAACGTCACGGCATACCCTCTCCATCATTTCCACCACGGTGACCTCCTTGATTCCCTGGGTGGAGAGCCTTTTCAAAGTTTCCCAGTCCTCCCCCCGGTTGAGCAGGAGGAAACGCAACATCTCTCCGGAGATAGTTCCCAAGCTGGCTATATACATGGCAGTCTCCGCCCCCACAGCGCCTCCCCCGATGACAACGATCTTCTTGCCCTCAACGTCCGCCTTACCTTCCAGCAGGTCCCAGGCCATCACCACTAGGGGCAGGTCGATCCCCGGAATATTGGGAACCAAGGGCTTAGCTCCGGTGGCGATTACAATGGCGTCGAAACCCTCCTTCAGCAGCATGTCGGAGGTGACCTCGGTATCCATTCTAATCTCCACATCTTCCCATTCCAGCTGCGTTTCCATATCCTCGATCGCTGCCCAGAATTCCTCCCTGCCCGGGGGAACCGCCGCCAAGTTGAGCTGTCCCCCCAGATAACCCTTCTTTTCGAAAAGGGTCACGTGATGGCCCCGGTTGGCAGCGGTGATCGCCGCCTTCATCCCCGCTGGGCCTCCCCCCACTACCGCTACTTTCTTGGTTACCGGAGCCATCTCTAATGGTAGCTCCAGCTCCCTTCCCGCTCGTGGGTTGATGGTGCAGGATATCGGCTGGAGATAGAAGATATGGTCGAAACATCCCTGATTGCAGGCGATACAATGGCTCACCTGCTCATAATGTCCGCTGAGGGATTTCTCCGGAAGATAGGGGTCGGCGATAAGACCACGGGCCATACCCACCAAATCCGCCATGCCCGCCCTCAAAATCTCATCTGCCACGAAGATGTCGTTTATGCGATTGCAGGCCACCACCGGAAGAGAGACTTTTCTCTTCACTCCCGCCGCCAGATAAGCTAGCCCGCCACGGGGAACTGACATAGGTAACTGGGGGACCCTGGTCTCATGCCATCCTCCGGTGACGTTGATCAGGTCTACACCGCGTTTTTCAAGTTCAGCGGCGAAAAGGGCCGCTTCCTGGTTGGTGGTCCCCCCTTCCATAAATTCGTGACCACTGATGCGAAAACTGATGGGAAAGTCTTCGCCCACCGCCTGTCGGCAGGCTTCCGCCACCTCAAGGCCGAAACGCATGCGGTTCTCCCAGGATCCACCGTATTCGTCTCTGCGCAGGTTAGTCAGAGGGGAGAGGAACTGACAGATGAGATAACCACTGGAAGCGAGAATCTCCACTCCGTCATAACCAGCTTTTTTAACCCGTAAAGCGGCATCGGCATAATGTTGGATCACCTCTTTGATCTCCTCACGAGTCATCTCCCTGGGCGTCTCCTTGGTGAAGCGGGATGGAACCGCCGAGGGGGCGATGGCTTGCTTGCCCCCTATAGAGACGGAATGGGCGTATCGGCCCGCCATATAAAGCTGGCAAAAGGCGGCAGCGCCGTGTTTTTTTATGGCCTCCGCTAGTATGGCATGCCCCTCTATGGTCTGGTCGGTGCGAATGTCGATCATCCAGGAACCACCCGCGTAATCGTCAATGATGCATCCCCCCACGATGATCATCCCCGCCCCTCCCTTGGACCGCTCTTCATAGAAGGCTACCAGGCGGTCATTTACCCGGCCGTCGGGGGTGAAGTTCAAATGCATGGCGGTCATCACTATGCGGTTGCGTAGTTTGAGCCCTTTGATCTCCAGGGGTAGGAAGACTTTCTTCAACAACTTCATCACGTCCTTTGCGTTAGACTTGAAATTACTGGTCATAAAATATGCTATATTATAGCAGAATACGAAGTGACTCATGCTGACGAGATAAGGCATCGATGAACGTAAATGGACTCGAGCTCAAAAGATGGTTGGGATCGTCCAAAAGATAAACCCTCTTGGCGGTAACACCGAACCTGGAGTAATTCTCAAGACCTCTATTCGGGAGGGAGACGCGATATCTTTTTAGGGGGTGCGTGCATATGTTCGGCCCTTTTGATGAGCGGGTGGAAGATAAGATTTCGCTAGCGGAGAAACCCCAAGCCGAGAACAAGGTCATGCGTCTGGAGGAGGCGATCGATTTACTGATCCGGCCCGGGATGCATATGCATATCGGCCATGCATATCTCCGCCCCAATGCCGCTATCTATGAGATTTGTCGCCGTTTCTGGGGAAAGAGTCCGGAATTCACCGTATCTTCCCTGGGGTTTATCGCCAACATGGTGCTGCTGGTGTATGGGAGGCTGGCGCGAAAATTGATCACCACCTTCTGTGGGGATTCCTACCCCTTTCCCGGGCCCAACCGCATCTACCAAGAAGCATATCGCGACGGAGAAATAGAGATCGAGAACTGGACCGTGCTCACCCTACCTCAGCGCCTTCTGGCGGGAGCTTTGGGGGTTGAGTGGATGCCTACCCATTCTCTCCTGGGAAGCTCCATGGAGGAGGAGAACCGGGAAAATTTCTGGGTTACCACTGATCCCTGGGGAGAGCGGGTAGGTATGGTGCGGGCGCTCCGTCCGGATCTCACTCTGATCCACGCCTGGGCGGCGGATACAGCGGGAAATGTGCTGCTCACCCCTCCTTACGCGGAAAACGTATACGCCATCTTCGCGGCAAAGGAAGGGGCGCTGGTCACCGTAGAGAAGGTGGTAGAGACCTCATTTTTGCGCAATCATTCACATTTTGTAAAAATTCCTGGTTATCTGGTAAGGGCGGTATGTCCCGCTCCTCTGGGAGTGCATCCTTCCGGGGCGTCCAACCAGGGCCTGAAGGAGCTGGACGCATATGCGGAGGACGAGGAGTTCATGCTCCAACTGAGGGAAGCCTGCAAGACAGATGAGGGCATCAGGAAATGGACCGAGGAATGGTTGCTGGGATGCCCCAACCATCAGGATTACCTGAAAAAGCTAGGCTACGAAAAAATATGGTTTCTTAAAGGTAGATCCGCCACCGATTCCTGGTGGTCCGAACTGTTTTCCCGCATCTCTCAGGTGGACCCCAGCCCCCAGGCCAAGCCCACCGAATGGATGATCGTAGCCGCATCTAGGCTGATAAAAGAGAAGATAATCCGCGAGAATTACCGAACTATCCTGGCGGGGATTGGGGCAAGCAACCTGGCCGCCTGGAAAGCCTGGTATGACTTGAGACGCGAGGATCACAGCGTGGATCTCATGGCGGAGGTAGGCTTTTTCGGCTATACCCCGCGCCCCGCCGACCCCTTCATCTTCAACTTTCGCAACATTCCCACTTGCACCATGCTCACGGATATCGTTACCGTTCTCGGTTGCATGGTGGGGGCGAAGAGCAACCGCTGTATCGGGGTCCTGGGGGCGGGGCAGGTGGACCGCCAAGGCAATATCAATTCCACTAAGATACCGGAAATGAGGCTCTTTCTGGTGGGCTCTGGCGGAGCCTGCGACGTGGCTCGAGGAGCTCAAGAGGTGCTTGCAACCGTGGTTATGAATAAGATGCGTTGCGTGGAGGAGGTGAGCTACATCACCGCTCCCGGTGAGAGGGTGCGGGCGGTGGTGACCGATTTGGGGGTGCTGGAGAAAGTTGGTGACTCGGATGAGCTGGTGCTCACCGGCTATTTCCTCCGGGATGATTTGGGGGACGAAAGGGAGGTGGTGGAAAAAATCCGTTCCCAGTGCGGTTGGGAGCTGCAGTGTTCCCCAAAGTTGAAAGCCATACAGCCCCCTTCCTTGGAGGAACTTATGGACGTGCGCATCTTTGACCCCCGAGGTTACTTCTTGGAGGAGTAGAAGGGACGGGAGAAGAAGATTTTTTATGAACAGTTCTCTCCAGTTCTCTAAGAACACATCCCCAAAGGGCGAACTCAGCGAGGCGACCCATATAAATAAGAGGATATATAAGCATATCATCTCTGAACGCATCCTTTGAGCCGGAAATCGAAGCCGACCCATTGTGATCGTAATCGTTTAAAGAAAGTAATCGTTAAAGAAAGGTTAGGATAGCGAGATGTGAACCTCAAAACGGTTTTTTTAAATCTAGCTTAGACAAAAAACTTGTTTCCGGTGACGATCCCAACAGCCTGCATGGGAGTTTATAAACCTTACTTAGATAAGAAAACTCCGGATATAGCGTTATATGGAAAGCCTTTAACCTGAGAAATCTTAAAAATAAATACGATAATAGAGAGGTCGTATATAGAGGTCATATTTAAGGGAGAGGTGGTATTTCGTATTTAATAGAGAGGTCGCACGCTCAGCGAAGATGGCATAGGAGACATCATATACGTCTCTATTTCGTATTTGATAGAGAGGTCGCATGCCCTCTTTCATTATGGGTAATCATGGAGCTTGTAAGTGGCCATCGCCAGCCGTGTTTCTTGATGTTTCCTATTCTATATTTTTTTATATTATGACATTGATGATATCTCTTTTTATATAACAGTTTGAAATATATCTCGCTTTTCTCCTACCATAGTTTTCCATCTAGAATTTGAATATCGATTTAAATCTAAAAATTATGGTTATTGATGCCGAATATCACTCTGGATACGTGACCACAAGGAAGACCGTAGCAAGCCTAACGGTTTAGGGTGAAATGTTTTAGATTGGGCGAGGAAGTATAAGGTTAGGGGATAGATGCGCGTGTTTGAGCGCTGTGAGTGAAGAGAGGTGGTATGGGAATGGCCTTGATGAATTGCGGAGAGTGTGGATTGCCGAAAATGGTGGCTTACATGCACCGTTGGCGAGATGACGGGGTGGTGGAGAGCAAGTTGATGGGCTTGCGCGGGGTTTTAGTGGAAAGAGGACTAATAGTGGATATACTTGACGAGATCGGGGCGTTTTTGGGCATATCCATCGACAAGATAGTTGTGGAGGCTAAGCGCAGGGACGCCAAGCTCTACGTGGACGACGTTTTATCCGGCGCTCTGGGACGGTTGGTGCGGTTTCCCCTCTTCCGAAAAATGGCCTATCTGATCACCATTAGGCAGGCGGCCATGTTGGGATTAGGAAAATTCCAACTGTTGCATTATCGCAAAGGAGAAACTTTGGTCGGCAGGGCGGAGACGGTGTATCATAATTCCCTCTTCGTGGGAGATGTATGTGGGGCTTTCGAGAGCATCGAGGGGTCACGTGCCAAGCCCTTCTACAATTACCTGGGGAAGCATATTTACGTGGAGGTGTCTTCTTGGAAAGACGCACCCGTGGAGGAGAGACTTTACATGGAGAAACTGCCAGTGATTCCAGCTCATGCGGGATACGAGCGCTGTTCGAGTTGCGGGGTTCCTCGGGAGGTAAGAAACTTCTCCTGGAGGCCCGCGGAGGGAAAGATCATCGACGGCACCACCGGGGAATGGGTTATCTATGTCGACGTGGAGGGAATTAACGCCGTCTTCCGTGAGCTTGAAAAGGAATTGGGCGAGGAGATTCCCCGCATCATCGCCGAGACGACCTTCAGGTTCTATCGTGGCCTGATCTACCGGCATCCCCAGGCGCCCCTTGCCCGGGTGGGATTCATGAAGGCGCGGGGTTTTGGAATCCCCGATAGAGAGGACCCCTCGGAGGAGGAATTGCGCGAAGGGCTGATGGTGAGGAACCCGTTTTCCATCCCTATAGTAGCGGGAATAGTGGCGGCGCACTTCGCGGAGGATGAGAAGAACTTCAGCTGGAAAATGCCGGAAGAGGGCACCGTGGCGGTTTCTATACACGCTACACAAAAGGAGATGAGCGAAAGAGAGCCCTGATACAGTTTGGACAAGAAGTCAGCGATAATGAATTTACATAATGTAAAATATGTAACTTTTATCTCCCCTGGGTGATATCCCTCAACCTACTTAGGTCGATATCTGAAAAGAGGCGATCCACTTCCTCTATCCGCTCCAAATCGCCATCTTCTAGCTTCAGTTCCCAGAGCCCCATGCAATGGTCGAATCTCTGGCAGTGGCTTTGAAATCTCTCCCAGGCATAACCCTCCGCCTCGCCTTTGCCGATCATAAAGGGCCAGTCGCTGGACTGCAGAAGAAGATACTCCCTCAACGCTTGCAGCAGGGGCCGTTCTGCGATCCCGGCTTCGCGGTTAGAGGCCATGGCCTTTTTCAAGCGCTTTCCCCTCGCGGTAAGCTCCTCCCATAACCGCGAAGTTTTTTGGTTATGCCAGGTGCTGAAGTCTTCCCCTTTTCCCCAAGAGGTGATGGTGGGATTGAAAATAGGCAGGTTTTCCTGGAGCGCATTGTGAATGAATTCGCTGGGGGTGCAGAGGCGGAGACGAGGATGATTCTCGAGTAGACGCAGCGTTTCTCTCAGCCAGTGAATGCCTTCGAACCACCAGTGGCCAAGAAGCTCGGTATCGTAGCACGCCACCAATAGGGCGCTTTCGGGTTGGCTCAAGGAAGAAGCTCTCCCCTCCAGGGTCTCCACGAAGAGGCGCGCGTCCCGCTCCGCCTGCATCAAAGCCTCCTCCGGTTGGTAGACCTCTTTGTGCCATAGGTCGGTCTCGCCGGAGGTTATCCTCCAGTATTGTAGGCCCTCACCCTCCAGGTCCCGTTTGGAAAATTCCCGGTAGGCTCCATGTGAGGGGATACCCTCCCAGGACCACACCAAATTGCTTAAAGTTGGGTCCCTGAAGATAGCCAACAGGGAAGAGTCCCCTATACGGTGGGGAAGAGGGGAATCTTCTTCGCGGTCTTTGAGGGCGGAGTAGTTGAGCACCACATATCTTACCTCCCTGCTCAGCCAATCGATGAGGGAGTTCGTCTCGCCGGAGAGAGCGCATTCCGGCAGCCAGAAACCCTCGCTCTCCGCTTGAAAGTGAAGCAGGTGGAAATCCAGGCCTATTCTACATTGCAGAAGGCGGCTCCATTGGTCAGGTTGGAGAGGCAGAAAGGCGTGGGTGGCGGCGCTGGCGAGAATCTCCAGCCTTCCCGCCTCCTGGTAGTTTCTAAGGGAGTAAGCGATTCCCTTCCTATGACGGCACCCCCACAATTCCAGGTTCTGCATATAATAATCCAGGTAGAAGAGGGCTACTTCCCTCCTGCGATTGTCTCCCAACCTTCCCAGGCGATCTATCTCTTGTAGACACTGGCGGATCTTATTCTCCAGATAGACCTGGAGGCGATGGTTCATGTATTCGTCCTGCAGCTGCTCCACCAGCACCGGGGTGAAGGTAAGTGATAGTTTTCCCCAGCCATCGGCGGCCATGTCTTGGAGTAACCGCATGAGGGGGAGGTAGGTCTCTGCCCATGCTTCCAGAAGCCATTCCTCTCCTACAGGCCAGGAACCGTTCTTGCGTACGTATGGCATGTGGGTGTGCAGGATAAAAGCCACATTGGCTCGCGGGGTTTCTTTCACTTCGCCCCCTTGGACGACGGTATCCTATCTTTTAGCCCCATCGGGAAACCCCCTCTTTCGCGGCGCAGCTTATCATTTTCGGTTATGACTGAACGACTCATATTTTCCTATTGCCTCAACGCCACTGATGTCGACAGGGAAAGCCCGCTTTTCCCGGAGGACGCCGGTTTTCCCTAAAAGTTTCGCCAGGTTCAATTTCTGGAACGACATAGCGGTATCTCGTCTTGCGGCAAATTCGCTCATGTCCCTATTTTAAAACCGAAGCCCATGAAATCCACCGCCTGTGGCAGATCACGCTTTCGCAGAACGAAATCGCGGGCATCTATGGAAGGTATGAACCACCGCAAGTAGACGGTTTTCTCCAACCACTTGGGCAGGCGGAAACGCAAATTGTAGCGATCATGGGCGGCCAGCTTCTCGTGCCAGTGGAGTTTACCCCGATGAAACAGCCCCCATACCTCCACTTGAGGGAAAAACTTTTTCAGATAGGATTCGAACTGGTCGCAAGTGAACTCAAAAATATGGAAAGGGTTGACCGGTTTTTCCGAACCGGGAGAGAGCAACTCCCGATTGGGAGTGGTAATCACGCATAAACCTCCCGGCTTGAGTATCCTGATCGCCTCCCGCATGAAACGGTCCGGGTCATGAAGGTGTTCGATCACCTGCATAGAAAGGACTAAATCATAGGAACCCTTTTCCAATGAAAGGGAGTAGATGTCCATATAAAGAAATTCCAGATTGTCCTTTTGATATTTTTTACGGGCGTGGTAGATGGCTTCTGGGGCAAGGTCCACTCCGGAAACGAAGGAAGCCACCGTGGCTAAAAGGTCTGCCCCATAGCCTTCGCCACATCCCAAATCCACCACTCTCTTACCCCGGGCGAAGGGGAGAAGGAATTTATATGCGGCTAGATGCCTCTGGAACCAGTAGTTCTCGTCGGGGATGCCGGGAAGGGTTCTTTCCCCAGTCAGCCGCAATGGGGGGTATTCCCTCTCCGGCAGGTCAAAGGAGTAATCATTCCCGAACATCCCTCATCTACCTTTCCTTGCGCGTTTTCCTAGGTTTCCACTAAAATCTTTTTCATTCTTTTCCATCGCTTTTATGCGTCTCATCCCTCACTCCGGGGTGGCCTGGGAATGGTCATTGTGGCGGTTATCCCGCAGAGCATCAGAATTCCCAAGATGGTGAGGTAATAATTATCGATTATCAGACCCACCGCCAGCAACGTGACCGCGGGAACGAATAGGTACATTATCATGGTTATCTTCTTCTCGCGCAACTTTCCCGGAAATCCCATTCCCTTCGTTTCTAGAATTCATATT
>JACVIX010000075.1 GCA_015711725.1 Candidatus Geothermincola primus
GGTAACCGGGCTAGCAGTAGTGGGCATGGGGCTTTTTGGCATCTCCTTTATCTACTTACTCATGTCCAAATGGTGGAAACCCGCCACCATAATCAATCCTGAGCTGGGAATCAATTATGTCCCCGGCGTGGTGGCCGCCTTTGGGTTAGGAGCTTCCTCCATCGCCCTCTTCGCCCGTGTGGGAGGGGGTATCTTCACCAAGGCGGCAGATGTGGGAGCCGATTTGGTGGGAAAGGTGGAGGCGGGGATACCCGAGGACGACCCCCGAAATCCCGCGGTGATCGCCGATAACGTGGGAGATAACGTGGGGGACGTCGCGGGGATGGGAGCCGACCTCTACGAGTCCTACGTGGGGTCCATAGTGGCGCCCGTGGCATTGGGGGCGGTGCTCTTCTCCGCAGATAAAATTGGCGCCTCAGGATACGAGTGGAAAGGTATGGTACTTCCTCTGGCCATTGCGGCGGTGGGTATTGTCTGCTCCATTCTTGCCAGTTTCATTGTGCGTTCGGGAAGGGGATCTCATCCCGGAAGAACTCTTTCCATGGCCACCTACAGCGCGGCCATTTTTACCACTATAGCCACCTTTTTCCTGGTCACCCTCTTCCTAAAGAATACCCCCGGGGTTATCCATCCCGTGGGGTTCTTCCTCGGTATCCTGGCGGGACTTTGCGCGGGCATGTTCATCGGGCAGGTATCCGAGGTTTATACCTCCGACGCCTTCCCTGTTGTAAAGAACATTGCTAAGTCTTCCCAGACCGGCTCGGCCACTAATATTCTGGCGGGACTGTCGGCGGGCATGGCCTCCACCACTGCTGCAATACTTTTTCTGGCTGGCGCCATCGCCGTGGCTTATCTTACGGGGCGCTGGGCAATGGGAGGTGGAGGCGCCGGGGAGCTGGGCGTTTCCGGAGGGATATACGGTATAGCGCTAGCCGCCATTGGCATGCTCTCCACCACCGGCACGGTGGTGGCGGTGGACGCCTATGGGCCCATCGCCGACAATGCCGGGGGGATAGCGGAGATGAGCGGCCAGCCCCCGGAGATTCGCAGCATCACCGATAGCCTGGACGCGGCGGGAAATACCACCGCGGCCATCGCCAAGGGGTTTGCCATCGCCTCGGCGGGAGTAACCGCCCTGGCTCTTTTCCGTGCATTCACCGACGCGGCCAAGGTGTCCAGCATCGACTTAAGCCAATACCAGACGGTCATAGGACTGTTTCTGGGGGCTGCTTTCCCCTTCCTCTTCGCTGCTTTAGCTATAAGCGCCGTGGGTAAAGCAGCCAACAAGATGGTGGAGGAGGTGCGAAGACAATTTCGGGAGATACCTGGATTACTCGAGGGCAAAGAAGGGGTGCAAGCGGAGTACGCCAAATGTGTGGACATCTCCACCAAGGGAGCCCTCCGCTACATGATCGCGCCGGCGAGCATCGCCGTGGTGAGCCCCATCGTGATCGGGCTATGGAACGCCCAGGCGTTGGCGGGCTATCTGGCTGGAGCCTTGGTAGTAGGCTTCCTCATGGCCATCTTCATGGCCAATTCTGGCGGGGCGTGGGATAACGCCAAGAAATACATAGAGGCGGGCAACCTAGGCGGAAAGGGCACTCCTGTCCATGCCGCGGCAGTGGTGGGTGATACCGTGGGAGATCCCTTTAAGGATACCGCCGGGCCTTGCATGAACATCATGATTAAGGTGATGACGGTAATCGCCTTGGTCTTCGCCCCCATTTTTATCAAGTGATTCGAAAATAAATATTTACATAATATAAGTATTTCCACTACAAAAAGACTACCTGATGGAACAGGTAGTCTTTTTGTTTGATCGATCTCGGTAATATAGTATATCGTCGCTTTTTATTCACGCATATCCAAATGATTAAGTGAAAAGAGAAATTAAGAAAAATGGCGAAGGCGGTGGAGCAATAAAAAATCATCCTTACTTCCATAAGAATGGATGCTTGACAGCCTTTCTCTTTTGCGTTTAGCATATTTGCCGAATATTGGGGTAAAGTAAAAACCCCACCGATACGAATTATAGATAGACTAAAGGGGAAGAAGTGAAACTGATTATCACCGAGAAGAAGACCACGGCGAAGAGGATCGCCCAGATACTATCCCATGACCGAGCCAGGCAGGAAGGAAAAGGGGGCGGTTCTTTATATGTGTTTAACGTAAACGGTGAGGAATACCGCTGTTTAGGCCTAAAAGGGCATATTCTCAAGGTAGACTTTCCCCCCGAGTACCAGCAGTGGCAGGGCGTGGATCCCCGGGAGCTGGTGCATGCCCAGATAGTGAAGCTCCCCAACAACAAGACCCTACTCAAGAACATTCAGAAATACGCCCAGAAAGCCGAGGAGCTAATCATCGCCACCGACTTCGACCGCGAGGGCGAATTGATTGGAGCGGACGTGGTCGCCAAAGTGCTGGAAGTTAATCCAGATATCAAGGTCAAGAGGGCGCGATTTTCAGCTCTTACCCAGGGGGAGATCGAGCAAGCATTCTCCAATCTGGAGGACCTATATTATAACTTGGCTCAAGCGGGAGAAGCTCGGCAGGATATAGATTTGGTCTGGGGAGCCAGCCTTACCCGCTTCATCTCTTTAGCTTCCACCCGTTTAGGTAAACAGTTCCTTTCGGTGGGGAGGGTGCAGAGCCCCACCCTGGCGCTTATCGTGGACCGGGAAAGACAGAGAAAGGAGTTCGTCCCCACCACCTTCTGGACGGTGAGGATAAGATGCGAAAGCGGAGGTGAGGAGTTTATCGCTCACCATAAAAACGAACGCTTCCTGGTGCGGGGGGAGGCAGAAGAGACCTTCTCCCACCTGGCCGAAACCGCAGAGGTAGTGGGAGTCTCCGAGACGGAAAGAAAGATGGAGCCGCCTGTTCCCTTCAACACCACCAGCCTGCTGAGCGCGGCTGCCGCTTTGGGATTGTCCGCGGCGAAGGCCATGAGCGTGGCGGAGAACCTTTATATAAACGGTTTGATCAGTTATCCTCGAGTGGATAACACGGTGTATCCGCAATCCCTTGATCTGAACGGCCTGCTCTCGGAGCTTTCCGCCAGCCCGGAGCTGGGTGCCTACTGCCGTGAAATTCTTTCACTTCCTAAAATCACTCCAACCAGGGGAAAGAAGCAAACCACCGATCATCCCCCCATTCACCCCACTGGAGTGGCTTCCAAAACGGAGCTCTCCGCTCATGAATGGAAGGTCTACGAACTGGTTTTCCGACGCTTCCTGGCCACCCTCGCCCCGGCGGGAGTGATATCGAACATGAAGGTGGATCTGGTCACCGGGGGAGAGCCATTTATCGCCAGGGGTTCCCGGGTGCTCAAGGAGGGATGGTTGCGTTACTATCCCTACCAACGTAGAAAAGAGGTGATTCTTCCCCCTCTGGCCCAAGGAGAGCGGGTTCGCGTAGTGGACCGGCTGCTAGAGGAAAGCCAGACCCAACCTCCACCCCGGTATACCCAGGGAAAACTTATTGAGAAGATGGAGGAGTTAGGCTTGGGAACCAAATCCACCCGTCACAGCATCATAGAGAGCCTTTATGAGAGGAACTACATCCATGGCGATCCCATCATGCCTACCGAGACCGGGATCGCGGTCACCGAAGCGCTGAGAAAATATGCAGGACACATCTCCACCCCAGATATGACCTCGCAGCTGGAAAGGGACATGGACGCCATCGCTGAGGGCGAGGTGGGGCGGGAAGAAGTGGTGGAAAAATCCAGGAAGATGCTAGAAGATATCTTCGACATGATGGAGGGGAGCAAGCAGGATCTGGTGGAGGAGATTCGCAATGGCATCCGCGAGGATAAAATCCTGGGCACCTGCCCCAATTGTGGGGGTAATCTGCGAATGCTCAAAGCGCGTAAATCCAAGAAGAGATTCGTGGGTTGCTCTGGTTACCCCCAATGCACCACCACCTATCCACTTCCCCAACAGGGGAGCGTGGTGGCTACCGGGGAGACCTGCGGTGAATGCGGCTCGCCTAAGGTAAAAGTGATGACCCCTAAAAGGAGGCCCTGGGTTCTCTGCCTGGATCCCCAATGCATCACTAAGCGGAAACCCCAGGAGGGAGAGGTGGGGGATGATGCGGAAGCAAACGATGGCGCAGTTGATTCCGCCACCGGTGATAAATAAACTATACGATTGGATATTATATGATTGAATAGAACACAATACCCGAAGAGCCCACCCTTAAACTGACTCCATCTGGCGCGGAACAGATTAGGATATAAGTAATCACCGCTTTTATCACATGTTTTATTCTGACACTATGTCAATTAAATGATAAGGGAAAATTCGTTAAAACCGCTTTTGCGCGTCACTCTACCTGTGCTTATGGATTTGCGTTATCATAAATAATAATCGTTCCGACATAAATGACATAATGTTAATTATGAGGAGGATGTCATGGACAAGGTGACAGTCGTTGGTGCGGGAAACGTGGGAGCTACCACCGCCCAGAGGATAGTGGAATCGGGGATGGCGGACGTGGTGATGCTGGATATATTGGAAGATTTGGCCAAAGGAAAAGCCCTAGATATAGCCCAATCTCTCTCTTTTTTGCCTGTGAGCACCGGAATAGTCGGGGGAGCCGATTACGCCTTGGCTGAAGGATCAGACTTGGTGGTGATAACCGCCGGTCTGCCCAGAAAACCGGGCATGTCCCGCAGCGACCTGCTCAAGCAGAACGCGGATATCATAAAGGATGTGGTCATTAAGGTGGCAAAGGTAGCGCCCACCGCCATTCTCATCCTGGTGACCAACCCCTTGGATGAGATGGCTTACTTGGCCTGGAAGGTGAGCGGGTTCGACCAGTTCAGGGTGATGGGGATGGCTGGGACTCTGGATTGCGCCCGTTTCCAATATTTCATCTCCCGTGAGCTACAACTACCCCCCTCAGAGGTGAAAACCATAATTCTGGGAAGCCATGGGGACAGTATGGTTCCCTTAGGTAAATACACCTATGTGGGGGGGGTGCCCTTATCCCATTTGCTCCCTCAATCCAAGATCGAGGAGCTGGAATCCAGGACCCGGGATGGAGGTGCGGAGATTGTCTCCTATCTCAAGACAGGGAGCGCATTTTACGCGCCTTCCGCCGCGGTTTTCAGAATGGTTCGCGCCATCCTGCGAGATGAGGGAAGCGTGTTGCCGGCCAGCGTTTATCTGAATGGGGAATACGGAATTAAAGGAATTTTCATGGGGGTTCCGGTGAGATTGGGCAGGGAAGGCAGGGGGGAAGTGATTGAGCTGGAACTGAGTAACCGGGAGAGGGAGGCGCTGGAAAGATCGGCGAGACACATCCGCTCCCAAGTGGAAGAGCTAGAAAATTATCTGGCTTGAATCGCATTCTTTCCTGGGCGCGTAGAAGTTTTAAGGGATTACCCGGGGAGAAATTTTGTTTAAGCCCCGGTTTTTGTCATAATAATAGGGCGGTCAGCGAGGCGGTCGCGGAAGCGGGCGAAAAAAGGACGGGCCGAATATGAGGAAGATAGACCCGGTTATCATCGAGGAGACGGTGAGGGATCTTGCGGTCAAGGCAAGTATCGATCTCGCCCCCGATGTGGAGTTCGCTTTGCGCGAAGCCCTGGAACTGGAGCGTCATAAGCTGGCCCGTTATGCCCTGGGGCAGATAGTGGAGAATATTCAGGTGGCCCGGGAGCGCAAGGTACCTATCTGCCAAGACACAGGTTATTTCAGCGTGTTTATCCGTTTCGGACCGGATGTCCAGCTTCCCTCGAATATTCAAAGACTGGTGGATAGCGGGATCGCCCGAGCCACCCGAGAGGCCTATCTGAGGGCTTCAGTGGTGAAAGACCCTCTTTTTCACCGGGTAAACACAGGTGACAACACCCCGGTGCAGCTACACCTGGAGCAAGATGCCGGCGAGGGAGAGCTATCCATAACCGTCTTTCCCAAAGGGGGAGGAAGCGAGAACGCCACTCAACTGGAGATGTTGCTTCCCACCGCTGGCGTGAGGGAGATAGAGGAAAGAGTGGTCAGGATGGTGGAGAAGAAGGCTCCCTCCGCCTGTCCCCCTGTGGTGGTGGGGATTGGACTGGGTGGTTCGGCGGATACCGCCCTGTTAGCGGGAAAAAAGGCCTTGCTCCGTCCACTGGGCACGAAGCACGAATTGGAGGAATATTCCGCGCTGGAGAACCAGTTACTCCAAGCCATCAACCGCCTGGGGATAGGGGCTGCTGGCTTGGGGGGAAGCAATACCGCTATCGCCGTGCATATCGAGGCCCAAGCCACCCATATAGCCAATCTGGCGCTGGCCGTGGTGATATCCTGCCACGCATTGAGAAGAAGCACTGGGAAGATATGAGAAAGAACAAGAATACAGTAAATGGCAACCCCGAAGAGGATCTCCAGGGGAAGAAGATAGCTTGCGATATCACCGGAAGCACCCTGCAACGTACCGATGAAAGCCTCCTCATCAAGCCCTCGGCTTACCGTGAGTTGATGAGGAATCGCGACTTCCTCCGACTTTGGCTGGGGCAGATGATCTCCGCCATAGGCGATTGGGTGATAGTGGCGGTGCTTTTTACGTTTGTGGATAGGCTCTCCGGGGGCAAAAGCTACGCCATCAGCCTGATGATGCTGGCTCGCTTCCTACCCGCCATACTTCTGGGTTTTTTCGCCGGGGTGGTCATCGATCGCTTCGACCGAAAAGTTACCTTAATCGTCTGCGATCTTGCCCGAGCGGGCTTGGTAATCCTTTTCCCTTTCTCCACCACCCTAGTGATGATCTGCCTGCTGGTTTTCATTATGGAAACCTTCACCATTATCTACGGTCCGGCTAAAGACGCCAGCATACCCGATTTGGTACAGCAGGATCAGTTAATGAACGCCAATTCACTGAATTCGGTGACCTTGTTTGCATCCATGGCCTTTGGCACCGCCATTGCCGGAGGCATCGTTAGCTTGGTTAACTGGCTGGCGGGCGGCTTGATCAATCCCAACAAAGCCGCTTTTTTCATCGATTCTCTTACTTTCATAACTTCCGCTTATCTAATCTTCCGCATTCATTTCAAAAAGAGAGGACCTGAAGATATCACACGCATATCCGCGCAACAGGTAAAAACGGATATTGTGGATGGGATAAAATACATGTGGGGCCATGAACTTACCAGAATAATTCTCTTTCTTACCGTTGTCTGTTTCTTAGGGGGAGGCACCGTCTACGTGCTGGCGGTGGGTTTCGTCAAATATGTGCTAGGAGGAAGCGACGCCGACTTCATGGCGGTGCTCACCACACTCCTTTTTGGATTGATGACCGGTTCCCTGCTGGCGGGAATCCTTAAGCGCTTCGTGCGCAAGGAGAGATGGCTGGGCAGGTCTATCTACTCCTTTGGCTTTTGCATCATCATCTTCTCCCTGCTCACCTTGAGATGGTTATCCTTTATCATCATTTTTACCGGGGGAATGTGTATGGGTTACGGGGTGGTGGGAATGATCACACTGCTCCATGAGACTTTGGAGGAGGAATTCAGGGGACGGGTCTTCGCCACCATCACCGCGTTGATGCGTACCTCCATCTTCGTCTCCATAATGATCGCGGGACCCCTAGCCGACGCCATCAATTTTATCGGGAAGGCCTGGGGAGTGCCAGGAAGGGACATCCTCTTCGTGCGCATCGGGGGGTTGACGGTGACCACTGCGGAGGGGGAAGTCCTTAACTTCCATTATCTTCTCAATGGGCCGCAGATCATCCTCATCTTTGGGGCCTTGTTGATTGTGGCCGCGGGTTTCTTCGCCAACCATCGCTTCAAGGTTTTATTCGCCAGATCGTCCGAATCTTCGTTGGAGAGGGAACCGCTGCTGGAGAAAGGGCTGCTAAATCAAGAGAGTGGCGCTGGCGGTTGTGTCGCTGATCTGCAAGCGAGGGAAGAGAGAGGTGAGGAAACGTCCACCGGGGGTTCGGTTGGGAGCGGGGAAGAGGTTTGAGTTAAGATAGAAGCCATTTATATTTAGGCGTTTGGCGAAAGGCGTTTGGGGTGCGAGTTGGTGATACTGTGGTATTTTTCAGAGGGAGAGCTGGGAGAATAGATTTTTTTGAATATGATAGTGGAGAAATCTAGACTACGTAGAGATAGGAGGCGGGATTGATGGATGTCCCCGTTGTCCATTTGCCAACGGAAAGAGATAAGCTGCGCAACCTTAAGGCGGGATGCGAGGCGCTACTTTGGGGCACGGTTTTCACCGCCAGGGATCAGGCGCACGCCAGGATGGTGGAGGCTATCTTCACCGGGAAGGATCTGCCCATAGAAATAGATGGACAGTTCATCTATTATGCTGGGCCCACCCCGCCACCACCCGGAAGCCCCGCGGGTTCCTTAGGACCCACTACTTCATCCCGGATGGACCCTTTCACCCCTCATTTACTGGAGAAAGGTCTAGCGGGCGCTATCGGCAAAGGCCCTCGCTCGCCCGAAACCAGGGAGGCTTTTCTACGCCACCGGGCGGTATATCTTATCGCCGTGGGGGGGGCTGCGGCCTTGCTTGGCTCCAGGGTGAAGGAGATGGAGCTGGTGGCCTATCCCGATCTGGGGGCGGAGGGAATTTACCGTCTCCAATTGAGAGATTTTCCCGTCCTGGTGGCTTACGACGTCTTCGGCGGAGATATATTCTCAAGGTAGAGGCGCGTCAATTCAGAAACAATTGCCTATCTTATTAATGCAATTTATACGGCGCCCGATGAATTTCATGATATAGACGCGCAAATCCAGAATGACGATTTATTCTTTGAACAGAGGGCGGTGTTGCAAATCAGGGAAATTGCCTCCGTGTAAATGGATACAACTATTCCGGCTGGTCGGTTGGTCCCCCATCCCTAAGGAAAGCCTCAGTTTTTGAAATGAGGATACCCTTTATCTATTGCAATCCGAGGGTCATAAGTTGATACTATTATATTGTTTATCGAATTTTTAAATAAGGAGAAATTGATGCGAGATAGAGGAAACCCGCGTATCCCCTCGGGGCACTCTCGGGGACTTTTCATCTCCTTCGAGGGAGTGGATGGGTCGGGAAAGACCACCCAGGTAAATATGCTCAGGGAATATTGCGAAAAAAAGGGCCTGGAAGTGGTGGTTACCCAGGAACCGGGAGGAACCCGCATCGGGGAGGTCATCCGGGACCTCCTGCTCAGTACCGATTCCAAGGACATGCATCCCCTTACCGAGGCTCTGCTTTACGCCGCTGACCGCGCTCAGCACGTGGAGGAGGTGATCAGGCCTGCCCTCTTGCAGGGTAAGGTGGTTATCAGCGATCGCTACATCGACTCCTCTTTGGCTTATCAGGGGGTAGCTCGAGGCCTGGGACTGGAGGGGGTGCGCAACCTCAATGAGTGGGCCACCGGGGGCCTGTATCCCGATATCACTTTCCTTATCGAAATACCCTATGAGGAAGGTTTGAAGAGGTTGCCTAAGGAGGGAAAGGACCGTCTAGAGTTGCAATCGCGAACTTTCCATTACAAAGTACAGGAAGCTTACCTTACCCTAGGTAAACTCTTCTCCAAACGCATCGTGGTAATCAATGGCAGTCAGACCCCCGGGATCATTCACCGGGAAGTGATACAGGAGGTAGAGCAGCATCTTTGAAAGTCCGAGCGAAGTTCTGCAACTGGGCTGGGAAGATATTTACGGTCAGGAACAAGCCATCTCGCTGTTGAGGAAATGCCTTAATGAGAAGAGAATCGCTCACGCCTACCTCTTCGCGGGACCCCGTGGAATAGGGAAGCACACCTGCGCCAAGTTATTCGCCGCCGAGTTGCTGAGCTTGGAAAGGCCCGAGAAATCCCAGGAAACCCTCCGGCGGGCTCTCCACGAAATTCATCCGGATCTCTTGATGATGGAACCCGAGGGAAGGTTTATCCTTGTGGAACAGGTCAGAGAGCTCCTTCGGGAACTGTCGGTGAAACCCTTGGAAGGCGGCCACAAGGTAGCCATAGTGGATGACGCGGAGGCCATGACTAGGGAGGCTGCCAACGCCCTGCTAAAAACTCTGGAGGAGCCCCCGGGGGAGACTGTGATTATTCTTATCTCCTCCCAGCCAGAGATGTTGCTGCCCACCATCATTTCACGCTGTTATAGGGTGGATTTCCAGCCCCTCAGAGCGGAAGAGATCAGGTATTATCTCATCAGAAAGAGAGGGCTCTCCGAAGGCAAAGCCGACCTGTTGATGCGCATCAGCGGGGGGATTTTTGGAAAGGCGCTATCTTATCTGAGGGACGATCAGAAATTGCGCCGTTTTCGGGAGGCAGTGGAGGTGGCACAGGGCCTCTCCTCAGCCTCTCTTTGGGAAGTGATGGAATCGGCGAGGCGCATCGTGGACACGGTGGAGGAGCAGGTTAAAAAGGAGAGGGGCAGACGCGAGAAGCAGCTGAGCGAATGGAAGGACGTTCTGGATTCCAGGACCCGGGAGCGCATAGAGAGGTGGTGGAAGACCAGACTGGATCGAGAGCTAGGTAGGGAACGGTATCAGATGTTGTGTGATATATTCGATGGAATGGCGACTTGGTTCAGGGATATCATGGTCTATGCCTTGGTGTTGGAGGATGAAGGGGAGGTAGAGAGCGTCTCCCTGATGAACGAGGATGCCAGGGAAACCATTCACGAAATGGCGCACAGGATTTATGTAGATAGGGCTCTTTTGGGGGTGGAGGCATGCGAGTCGGCCAAAGCCAAACTGACGATGAACGCTCAGCCTCTGCTGCTTTTGGAAAATCTGCTCATCTACCTCCATGAGATTTGCGGAGGACCCATCTATGGATGAAATGATGTGCGTAGCAGAAAGCGCAGTTTCGCCTTTGGCTTCGCTCCCGATCTAAAGGGGGACTTTTAGGTTTTTGGGATATGCGTCGCCGGATACGCGAACCGAGCATTCGAACGTTATAATTAAAGTAGTGAAATTAACAGAAATGCTGAGAAAGGGAAGATGATCAGAAATGGCTATGATCGTGGGAGTGAGCATAAAACAGGGCACCAAGATCATCAGCTACGACGCGGATTATTTAGTGCTTAAACTAGGGGATGAGGTTATTGTGCCCACAGATAAAGGAATTGAGTTCGGCAGAGTGGTAGGGGCGTCGCGGGAGATACCCGACGATAAGATGCCCGAGGGCATCAAAAAGGTGATTAGGAGAGCCACGGACCGAGACCGTCAGCAACAGGAGCGCAATAAGGTCAGAAGAGAGGAAGCTTATAAGAAGTGCTTGGAGTTGATCGAGAAAAATCAGCTTCCCATGAAATTGGTGGATGTGGATTACGCCTTCGACGGCAATTCCATCACCTTTTACTTCACCGCGGAGGGTCGAGTGGATTTCCGTGACCTGGTGAAGGATTTGGCTTCAGCCCTTCGAACCAGAATAGAACTCCGCCAGATAGGTGTGAGGGATGAAGCCAGGATCATAGGTGGGCTGGGCCCCTGTGGTCGCCCGCTTTGCTGTAGTCTTTTCCTACGCCAATTCGATCCGGTTTCCATAAGGATGGCTAAAGAACAATACCTGCCCCTTAACCCCACCAAGATATCAGGCGTCTGCGGGAGGTTGATGTGTTGCCTGCGTTATGAATATGAGGTATACCGCCGCTTTAACCGGAGAGCGCCCCAAGTGGGCCAGAAACTTGAATACCGGGGAAACGAAGTAACCGTTATCGGTTATGAAGTGGTGCGTGACAAGGTAGTCGCCCAGGACGATCTTGGGGAGAAATTATATATCCCCATAGATTTCTTTGGAGAGGAGCCTGAGGAGCTGGAGCCTATAGAGGAGATGGAGGATCTGTTGGAGGAGGACCTCTCCGAAAGGGAACTGGATGAGCTGTCCGAAGAGTAGGATACTACGCGCGGTTCCCGCCACCACCTTATCGACGAGCCTTTGCCCGCTGTGATAATATATTATGCTAAGTTGCGTTATCTCCTATCGGAGATATTCCTATTATTAATTTACAGAATGAAGAATTATTGATTATTAACTGTTAAACGGATCTTGAGTGAGATGGTGGAAATAAGGTTTCATGGTCTGGGAGGTCAGGGCGCGGTAACGCTCATCCGGTTGCTGGCGTTGGCGGGGGACAAAGCCGGATGGTACGTTCAGGCGGCGCCTTTCTTCGGGGCGGAGCGAAGAGGCGCTCCAGTAAAGGCGTATATCCGCTTCGACGAACAGCCCATCTTTAAGGTCAGTTATATTTATGAGCCGGACATGCTGGTGGTTATGAGCGACACTTTAGTTGATCTAGCCATCGAGGAAGGCGCCAAGGAAAATACCATAATGCTTGTTAACGATGATCCCGATAAAGCGCGGAAAGCTTATGCCCGGCTTCCCTACGAGGTTCACGTGGTGGACGCCACTTCCATAGCGCTGGATCTGGATTTAGAGGTAGAAGGCATGCCAGCGGTTAATATCCCTATTTATGGAGCGATATCTTACGTCTCCAACCTGGTCTCTCTGGAGATCATCACCGAAGTGATCAGGGAGACGGTCACAGGCGCCAGGCAAGAGAAGAGTATGGAGGCGGCAAGGAGGGGCTTCACCTCGGTAAAGCAGATTAAATCTCAAGGGAAAGTAACAGCTGGAAGGGATTGATTTGGGTCGTGGATACGCCTCTTAAAGTATGCTATCGTTAGCGCCGTAGATCTTTTTATAGACGCACAAGGCTTGGAAACATATAGATGGGACAAGAAAAGATGAGCGGAGATACGGGGAAAAAACAAGCGGAGAGAAAGAGAGAGATAGAGCGAATAGGAATCATCACCACTCTATCGGTGCCCAAGATGGGCAGCGTGGGGAAGACGGGTTCGTGGAGAGTATTCCGCCCGGTTAAAGATGAGGAGAGATGCAATAAATGCCTGATCTGCTGGATATATTGTCCTGAGGCCTGTATCAGCAAAGAGATCGTCATCGATATGGATTATTGTAAGGGTTGTGGCATCTGCGCCAAGGAATGCCCTCGCAAGGCAATCGTTATGGTGAAGGAAGAGAAATCATCTCGTTGATTCGTTCGGAAGATATATTCTGAGAAATTCTGAGGAGTTCGTTTTACACCGTAGGCATATTTTTAGTGGCAATTTTTAGAGGCAGTTATTTGGGAGTGAGATCATGAAGTTGGTGGACATAGCCAATCACGTGGTGGCGCATGCGGTGAGGTTGGCAAGGGTGGACGTGGTATCCGCTTATCCCATCACTCCCCAGACCCAAGTGATCGAGGAGATATCCCGTCTTATCGACGAGGGGCTGATGGACTGTGAATATATCCCGGTGGAGAGCGAGCATAGCGCCATGGCTGCCCTGATTGGCGCGGCAGCCACTGGGGTGAGGGCCTTCTCGGCCACCAGCGCCCATGGCCTGGCTTACATGCATGAGCTACTTCACTGGGCGGCGGGAATTCGACTTCCCATGGTGATGGTGAATGTCAACCGGGCGATGGGGCCGGGGTGGAATATTTGGTGTGACCATCAGGATTCCATCGCCCAGAGGGATACTGGCTGGGTACAGCTGTACTGCGCTTCCCACCAAGAGATCGCCGATACGGTGATCCAGGCGTTTCGCATCAGCGAGGATCCTCGGGTGATACTTCCGGTAATGGTCAATTACGATGCCTTTTTCCTCAGCCATTCTTATATGCAGGTGGACTTGCCGGAACAGGAGGATGTAGACCGCTTCCTGCCTCCCTTTAGGACCTCCTGGAAGCTGGATCTAGAGCATCCCCTCACTCATGGATCGGTGATCTACCCCGATGACTATGAGGAGGTGCGGTTTTCCATGCAGCAGGCGCAGGATAACGCCCGCGAGGTGATCCGGGTAGCTGCGGAGGAGTACCGCGAGATAATCGGGAGATACCACGGAGACCTATTGGACAGGCACCTGGTGAACGACGCCGACCACCTCATCGTAGCCATGGGATCTATCGCCTCGGAGTCCCGGGTGGCTGTGGATCAGTTGAGAGAGAAAGGATATCCTGTGGGCTTGGCGAGGGTCAGGTCCTTTCGCCCCTTTCCCGTCGAGGAGATCGCCGCTCTACTCAAGGGCAAGAAAACCGTGGTGGTTTTGGACAAGGACGTGTCCTTCGGGATAGGGGGTGCCCTCTATACCGAGGTAAAATCCAGCGCTTACGGGAAGAGCCAGGCTCAGATCTATAATTTTATCACTGGACTAGGGGGAAGGGACGTTACCTATAAGGTGATCGCCAAAGCGACGGAGGAAGCCATTAAGGGCAAGTTGAGGAAACCTATAAACTGGCCCACCCTGAGGCTGAATGAACATCACCTTATCAGTGTCGAAGGCATGGTGAAGAAGAGATGAGATTGAAAGACCTTCCCGAGGAGGAGCTTTTCCTGCAAGGGAGTGCGGCTTGTCAGGGATGCCCTGGCAGCATGGCTCTGCGGGTGGCTTTTAAGGCTTTGGGACGCAATACCCTGCTAGTGGTGATCGCCTCCTGTACCTCGGTTCTACAGAGCCCATTTCCTCTGTCTGCCCTGGATTTGCCGGTTTTGAATATGGCTTTTGCCTCGGGAGGAGCAGTTGCCTCAGGGATATCCGCCGCGGTCAATCGCCTGGTGAAGCGGGGAGTGCTGGAGGAAAAACCCACCGTATTGGTGTGGGCGGGGGACGGAGGCACTTATGATATCGGGATTCAGGCTCTCTCGGGTGCGGCGGAAAGGGAGACTGATTTCATCTACGTCTGCTATAACAATGAGGCCTATTCCAACACGGGAACCCAGCGCAGCGGAGCCACACCTTATGCCGCCTGGACCACCAATACCGTCACCGGCAAGAAGGAATGGCGCAAGGATATCGCCCAAATAATGGTGGCGCACAACATCCCTTATGTCGCCACCGCTTCACTGGCCTACCCCTTGGACTTCTATCAGAAGATGAGAAAGGCTATGTCCATCCAGGGGACCAAATATATAGAGATGCTTGCTCCCTGCCCCCCGGGATGGAAATTCCCCAGCGACTCCACCGTCCTGGTTTCCCGGATGGCGGTGCAGACCGGTCTCTGGCTGCTTTACGAATATGAAAACGGCAAGACCACCTACACTGCGGGCACCAAGCGCATCATCGAGGGGCATGCCGAGTTGAAGCCGGTGGAAGAATACCTGAAGATACAGGGGAGATTCCGGCACCTCTTCTATCCCGAAAGGGACGAGCTGCGTATTGCCGAATACCAGGGACGTATAAATGATCTCTTCGATACCCTGCGCTTCACTTACAAGATGCGAGAACACCTTATGGACTTGGAGTTCCTGCCCACCCGGAGAGTTCCCTGATCGGGCGCGCAACCCGCAGAGGTGGATTTTACCTGCTTCAGGTAAAGAGACGCCGATCGCTTATTCGATTCGCTAGCAAAAGATGGGTATATACACCTATGGACTTTCATTTTTTAATTCATT
>JACVIX010000076.1 GCA_015711725.1 Candidatus Geothermincola primus
CGGTGAGATACGACCCCTACCAATGGTATCTGGCTTTCCAGAAGAGATGGGAGGAGTTCATGCGATGGCTAGTGGGTTGCGAGGCCTTGACCCAATACATGTTGTAACTTTTCAGTGGAGACCCATCCTCTAAAGGAATAAGGATAGGGGGACGAAGGAAGGGTTGGTCGCGTAATCTTGGGAAGGGGTAAGTGGCGGAGGTAGTCGATGAGATGGAGAGGTCCTATATACCGGCCCGCGAGAGCAGGAAGAGGGAAACCGGCGAAGAAGTTGATTATAGAAGGGATGATGGGTAAGTTAGACGAGCGTGATGAGGTGATTTGTCCGAGCCAAAGAATACGATTTGGATGGGGAAAGAAATTTCGTGGAGGAGATTTAAATAGGGGATAACAATTATAACAATAGGAGATATAAATAGGTGTTTTACAGCGATAGCGGGGATCCCAATTTGATAGTCTCTGGATCCGCGATAGATCTCTCGCGAAAGAGAGGGATATGAGCTTTGACTTTCGAGTGCACAACTCTGGATGAAGAAGTCCTGGAGCGCTGCCGGGAGATCGGCAGGGCGGATATTCTGGTGGGCATACCCAGTTTTCGCAACGCCGAGACTATTGCCCACGTGGTGCGTGCCGCCGCGGAAGGCATGGTAAGGTATTTTCCGGATCTCCGACCGGTACTGGTCAATTCCGACGGGGGTTCCGAGGACTGTACTTGCGAGGTGGTGGAACAGACCCCGGTCCCGCCCCAGGTGGAGAAGGTGATCACCCCTTATAGAGGGCTGCCGGGCAAAGGAAGCGCCTTCCACGCCATCTTCGAGATCGCGGTGCTCTTGAAAGCCAAGGTGGGCATCGTGGTCGACTCCGACCTACGCAGCATCACCCCGGAATGGATCAAGCTTCTCGGCGAACCCATCTGGAGGGATAGCTACGGTTTCGTGGCTCCCTATTATATAAGGCACAAGTATGATGGAACCATCACTAACTGTCTCGCCTACCCCTTAAATCAAGTGCTCTATGGGAGGCGGATAAGACAACCCATCGGGGGCGACTTCGGTTTCTCTGGCGCACTCGCCCTGGTCTATTCCAATATGGATGTCTGGAGGACGGATATCGCCAAGTTTGGCATAGATATCTGGATGACCACCACAGCATTAGCGGAAGGCTTCAGGGTCTGCCAGGCAGCTATGGGAGTGAAAATCCACGATATCAAGGATCCGGGAAGCGATCTGGGTTCCATGTTCACCCAAGTGGCCTCCACCATTTTCATGCTCATGAAGGAATACGAGGTAAAGTGGATGGCGGTGGAGGGGTCGGTTCCCACCCGGGTCTTCGGAGAGATTCAGCACGTGGAGCCAACCCCAATAGAGATCAACGTCGAGAACCTGATCGATCATTTCCTGGTGGGCTGGAGCGAATATCAGGATATCTGGAGGAAGGTCATGGAGCCCACCAATTTCCGTGAGGTGAGAAACGCGGTTTTAAGCGGCAAGACCATGAGGTTTACCTTTCCCAACCAGCTCTGGGTGCGGATAACCTACGATTTCGCTGTAGCCTACAATTTTCTGGATAGTTATAGCCAGAGGGAGATAGTGGAGGCGCTGGTTCCCCTCTATTGCGCCCGCACCGCGGATTTCACCATCAAGACAAGGAACATGACCACCTTCGAGGCGGAACAACTGGTGCTGCAGGGCGCGGACGAGTTCGAGCTGATGAAACCCTATCTGGTGGAACGCTGGAAGAGGGAAAAAGCGAGGAAGTTGTCGGAGGAACGCTCACGTACGTATCCCTGACCCCGCATCTCCATTTCCCTACCCGTTGAGTTTAATTAAAACCCGTATAGATTTCCCCTTAGCCCCACGCAGCGCCAGGTTTCGGCGACCCTGCAGCCTAATGGATCTGCGCAGGCTTCCCCCTTCCCTAAAGAATCAAGGGTGTCCTGAGGTCGATTTCTTTATTACTTGTTGTAAATATTATCTGCGCGACGAACTCTCGTTAGCGGGTAGGTGCACTCACTCGTCTTCCACGGTGATAGCCTCGGAGGGGCACTCCTCGGCTATCTCTCTCAAATCGTGCTCTTCGCACTCGTCCTCGCTTATTATATGTGAAACTTCGTCGTCACCCACCTGAAATACCTCGGGACACATCTCCTCACATATGCCGCAACCGGTACATAGATCCTCGTCGATGTAGACCTTCAAGTCCACCTCACCCCTCTTTCATCTACTTTTAAATTAAGCTTAACTAAAATCCTCCTTCATGCAAATAGAAAATTGAAAATTTTACGAGGGGATATAGGCTACTTCACGCTCGCGGCCAATTCGTTTTAAAAAGGGGGTAATGTCCTTATAGAGAGGAATTTCGGGATGGGATAAAGCCTTCTCGTCAAAAATTCTTTTACCTGGAAAAAAAAGAAAAAAGAGAGAAGTGGCCCCTCACGTGAATGACACGCGAAAAAGGCAAAAGGTTACCCTCTAAGAATTTTATGCCTGCAGTTAAAGGGTCTCGTTATCTTCCCAACCGACTTATATTCTCAGGATAGTTTCCCCACCCCGCACATCCTCCGCCGGCGCCTCGTTTTAATCGAATGATGGGGATTATTCACTTTGCGTTATCGTTAAATTTTCCCGTTTTCCCTTTCCCGTGTCCGGGAGAGAGGGAAAGGGAGACGCGGAGAGATAGACCCCCGCGATTATCCTCTCTCCCCGAGGTCTTCCAGCTCGAGACCTGGGTTTAAGTTCTCTCCATCGCTTGCCCGTCGCGCGTTTCCCAAGTGGGAATTATTTTAAAAATTTAGTTGAAATCGCTTGCAAAAAAAATTTCATGTGGTACAATGTGGTTATAAGTGGGAAAATGTGGTAATTAATTCACATAAAAAGGCTGTGTGTGGAGGTAAAGGAGAGGAAATAAACGGTTGGTTATCGAGGATCATCTGTTCAGGGGAACTAGTTACCACGTTCTGGACCAAAAAGGAAGGATCGTGATTCCTAAACGTTTTCGCTCCAGATTTGAGCAGGGCCTGGCCATGGTGCCTTGGGCGGAGAAGACCATAGCGGTGCTTCCCTTGGATACCTATTACCGTTGGGAGAAGGATATAATGGGCTCCCCCATCATCAGCGAGGAGGGACGCAAGACCCGCCGCATTTTCCTGGGCAACACCTACCTTTTGGAGATGGACAAACAGGGTCGGGTGGCCATCCCGCCCATATTAAGAAGGTTGGCCGGCATCTCCAACGAGATAGCACTGACCGGGGCCGGTGAGTACCTGGAAATCGCCAATCGGGAGTATTACGAGACCACCTTGAGCGAGGAGTATATGGAATACGGAAAGTATCTGGAGAAACTGGGAGGCTAGAGCGCCGCGCTTTTAGAGAGGAGGAGAGGGCATGGCTCATATGGTGAGAATCTTCGCTCACAGCTCTCCCAAGCTGAGCAGGAAGAGAGAACACGTTCTCAGGTTTCTTTTAAGGGATCATGGGAGGGCATGAATGCCTCCATCGGCCTGTGATGTTGGAAGAGGTCCTGGAGTATCTGGGTCCACAACGGGGCTACGTCGTCGTGGACGCTACGGTGGGCTATGGTGGGCACGCGCTTGCCATTTTGAGACGCATCACGCCCGGGGGCCTGCTCATTGGGATAGATCGGGATGCCCAAGCCCTGAGGTGGACGGAGAGGATTTTATCCGATTACTCGGATGCGGTAAGGCTGATTCACGGGAATTTCAGGGATTTCGATCTTCTGCTGGAGAAGGCGGGAGTGGGGGAGGTCCAGGGAGTTCTCTTCGATCTAGGGGTTTCCTCCCCACAACTGGACCAACCCCAAAGGGGGTTTAGCTATCGGACCAGCGCGCCCCTGGATATGCGCATGGATCAGGAGGAAGAGCTCGACGCGAGCAAGGTGGTGAACTTCTATGAAGAGAGAGAGTTGGCGCGGGTTATACGCGAGTACGGTGAGGAAAGATGGGCTTCCCGGATTGCCCGCTTCATTGTACAGAGGCGAAAGCGTGCGCCCATCACTACCACCGATGGACTGGTTGAGATTATAGAGGACGCCATTCCTGCCTCAGCGAGACGGCGGGGCGGGCATCCCGCGCGAAGGACCTTTCAAGCTTTGCGCCTGGAGGTTAACAGGGAGATCCCCAGCCTGGAAGAGGCGCTGCCCCAGGCAATAGGCAGGCTGGAAGGAGGGGGAGTCATCGTGGCCATATCTTATCATTCGTTAGAGGATAGAGTGATCAAGAGGATATTTCAGGAGTACGAGGGAAGATGCAGCTGTTCCCCCTCCTCGCCAACCTGCTCTTGTGGGGCTGAGCGCGCGCTTCAGTTGCTTACTCGGAAACCCAGGGTGCCAAGTGCGAAGGAGAAAGCTGAAAACACCCGTTCCCGCAGCGCTAAATTGAGGGCGGCGCGGAGAAGATTGAGGGAGGGGACGCCATGCAGCACGCCTTGAGAACGCTTCCCGCGGAGCGGGAATGGAGGGCGCCCGCAAAAGAGAGAGAACGCGAGAGGTCATCGCAGATTGGTGTTAAGACTCAAGGCCGAGTGCGAACGAGACGAGTGTATCTCGCTTTTCTGCTGGTGCTTTTTCTTCTTTCCGCGTTGCTCTTCCTGGTGGCCGCGTTAAACGTGACTATTAGCCAGAAAGGGTATCGTCTCCGCCAGTTGGAGGAAGAGATTCATCGGGAGAAAAAGGCGCAAGAGAGCTTGAGGCTCGAGGTGGCTAAGTTGGAATCTCCAGCCAGGATTGAGAGGATAGCCCGTCAAAATTTGGGAATGATCCTTCCTTCGGTGACAGAACTAGTGGGGGCGGGGGGAAAGGGAGTCCTTTCAAAAGGACCTTGAGGGATAGAGATACAGATGGCCGACGGCGTGTTGTTCATATTTAATTGGAAATTGAATTTGAAATAAACGCGTAAAGCGTTCGTTTAAAGGATGACATATCTCTGGAAAGGGGAGGCCGCGTCTTAAAAATAAGAAATTAGACGGCCGGAAACATAACTGTTGAAGGAGTAGGCGACAGGAGGCCGAAGTGAATCGGTGGAAGCCCGGGAACAGGATCACCATCATAGCTTTGGTTTTAATCCTGGCTTTCGGTGGATTGGTCTATCGCCTGGTGGACTTGCAGATTTTACATGCCTCCACCTACTCCGAGATCGCTCGCAAGCAGCGCATGGAGATGACCTCGCTCATCCCCCAACGAGGATCCCTTCTGGACCGCGATGGTCAGATTTTGGCCTTCAGCCGGGAAGTCTATTCCATATACGCCACCCCCTATCAAATAAAAGACCCCGATACCGCTGCGGCTAAAATATCGGCGATATTAAAGATACCTCAGAGCCAGGTGCTTCAGAAACTTAGGAGCGAACAAGGATTTGTCTATATCCAAAGAAAGGTGGAGAAGGATTTAGCCGACCAGGTGCGAGAGCTCAACTTGGCGGGGATAGGTTTGATCAAGGAGAACAAGAGGTATTATCCTCAGGAAACTTTAGCCGCGCAGGTGCTGGGCTATGTGGGAATGGACAATCAAGGTCTTGCCGGCATCGAATTGCAATATGAGGGTATTCTGGGGGGGACACCGGGCGAAGTGGTCTTTGAAAAAGATCCTTCCGGTGAACCCATCCCTGGACTTTCTCAGGTAAAAACTCCTCCACAGGACGGTAGGGACCTCACGCTCACCTTGGATATGGATATCCAATATAAGGCGGAAGCGGAGCTAGCCACGGCGGTTCAGGCGTCCAAGAGCAAAAGTGGAAACCTGGTGATAATCGATTGCAGAAAAGGGGAGATTTTGGCTATGGCCAATTACCCCTATTTCGATGCTAACAAATTCCCCCAGACCCCCGCGGCGCTGACCCGCAACCGGGTTCTCACGGACATTTTCGAGCCTGGCTCGGTGATGAAGGTGGCTACCGCAGCAGCCGCTCTAAGCGAAGGGGTGGTTTCCCCGGGGAGCATCATCTATATTCCAGACCAGTTGCAGATAGGGGACGCCACCTTCAAGGATGCCCATCCCCTCGACGAGGACCAAATCACCTTCTCTGAGGTAATCGCCCGTTCCTCCAATGTGGGAACCATCAAGGTGGCTCAAGAGCTGGGAAAGGATCGGCTGCTCAAACATCTGAGGGAGCTGGGATGCGGTGCTCCCACCGGAGTGGATTTTCCCGGAGAAGCCTCCGGCATGCTGCCTAAAAGTTCCAGCTGGACCGCCACTTCCACCGCCACCCTCTCCATCGGTCAAGGAGTGGCGGTTACCACCATTCAGTTGGCCACCATATTGGCGGCGGTGGCCAACCGCGGGATCATGGTCAAACCCCATCTATTGCTGAGGAGCACCCATCGGGAAAGTGGTGATTCCGAGGAATATCAGGGCGAGGAGAGGCGGGTGCTGGATGAGGAGACGGCGCTTCAGCTCACCCGCATCCTTGAGGGGGTGGTTCATCACGGGACGGGTACAAGGGCTTCTATGCAGCTCTATAATGCCGCGGGAAAGACGGGAACGGCGATGAAACCTGCGCCTCAGGGAGGATATCTCAAGGCCTATATGGCAACATTCGCCGGATTCGCCCCAAGTGAAAATCCGCGACTGGCCATGGTGATTACCCTGGACGAGCCCACGCCCATTTACGGTGGGTTGGTGGCCGCTCCCTGTTTCTCCACGGTGATGGAGTTCGCCCTACAGCATCTGCAGGTGCCGCCCAGTATTAGGAAGGTGAACACCAGGGACTTGGTGAAGGTGGAATGAAGATAGAGAACTTGATCGAGAATGTGCCCCAGGCGAGGATCATCGAGATGGGCGAGGAAGAGGTCCAGGGTTTGGCTTATCACTCCGCGTCGGTGAAGAGAGGAGATCTATTTGTGGCTATCCGGGGTTTCGTCGCCGATGGTCATGACTTTATCCAGGAAGCCCTGGAGCGTGGTGCCGCGGCGATAATGGTGGAGAACCTGGAGAAAGTGCCTTCCTCTACCGCCGGGAAAGTCGCGGTGATTCAAGCGGCGAATACCCGCATGGCTATGGCTTTGGTTTCCGACGCGTTTTACGGCCATCCCTCCGGGAGGTTGAAAGTGGTGGGAGTTACGGGAACCAACGGTAAAACCACCACCACCTATCTTGTGGAGAACATCTTCAGGATGGCGGGAAAGATGACCGGGTTGGTGGGGACGGTTAGTTATCGAATCGGCGAGCGGGAGATGCCCGTGGGGCGTACCACTCCTGAATCTGTGGACCTGCAGAGAATGCTGGCGGAGATGGCGCGGGAGGGGGTGGAGGTGGCTTCCATGGAGGTTTCCTCCCATGCCCTAGATTTGCACCGCATAGACGGATGCGATTTCGCGGTGGGCATTTTCACCAATCTCTCCCAGGACCACCTTGATTATCATGGGGACATGGAGAGCTACTATTCCGCCAAACGCCAGTTTTTCGCCGCGGAGGAGGAGAGAAGGATAAAGGTGAGAGGAATAGCTGTTAATTTGGATGATCCCTACGGCAGAAGGTTGATAGAGGAACTGGGCGGGGAGGTTTTCACCTATGGAACCAACAGAGCGGCCAGATTGAGAGGCGAGTTGCTCTCCACGGATCTCAAGGGCTCCAGGTTGAGGCTGAGCTATGGTTCCGAGGATATAAGGCTGGAGACCCGCCTGGTGGGGCGCTTCAACCTCTACAACATCATGGCGGCGGTCTCCGCCTCTCTCCTTTTGGGCCTGGGGTGGGAGGAGATTATGCGAGGAGTTGAGAGCTGTCCGGGGGTACCGGGACGTTTTCAAGCGGTAGAGGAGGGCCAGGACTTCGCGGTAATCATCGACTACGCCCATACCCCCGATTCGCTGAGGAAGGCAATCATCGCCTCCAGGGAGATAGCGCGGGGCAGGGTGATAACCGTCTTTGGCTGTGGCGGAGACAGGGATGTGGGGAAGCGACCCATGATGGGACGCTATTCCGGGGAGCTGAGCGACTACACTGTGATAACTTCCGATAATCCCCGTAGTGAGGATCCCTCGAGTATTATCAGGCAGATCGAGGAGGGAATCCGCGAGGTGGCAGATGCGAGCAAATACGAGGTGGTGGTGGATCGTCGGGAAGCCATATCCCGCGCCCTGGAGCTGGCAGGGAGAGGAGATGTGGTGCTGGTGGCGGGCAAGGGACATGAGCAAGGACAGATCTTCGCCGATCGGGTGGTCCCCTTCGACGATTTTACCGTGGCTGGCGAATTGTTGAGGAGGAGAATGGGTTGATGGCGGGGATGGGTATGAGTTTTTCCGAGATAGCCCGGGCTTGCGATGGAGAGCTGCAAGGGGATAGAAAAAAATTTTCCTCGAGACCCCGGGGGATTGCCACCGACAGCAGGAAAATCAAGAAGGGGGAGCTCTACGTGGCCCTGCGGGGAGAGAGATACGACGGACACCAGTTCATCAAGGAGGTGATGGAGAAGGGAGCCGCCGGGGTGGTGGCGGCGAAGGCAAGCCCCGCCCTCAAATCCTGGATAGCGGAACGAGAAGGGGTGCTCATCCTGGTGAATGACACGCTGATGGCCTTGCAGGAGATAGCCGGGGCTTTTCGCCGCCTATGCGTGGCCCGGGTTATCGGCGTTACCGGGTCTTTCGGCAAGACCTTGACCAAGGATTTCCTCGCCTCCATTCTGAGCCGCCGGCACAGGGTAATCCAAGCGGAGAAGAGCTTCAACAACGAGGTGGGGGTGCCACTCACCCTGCTCAGGATGAGGAAGGATACCGAGTTCGCGGTGCTGGAGATGGGCTCGCGGGGATTTGGGCATATAAAGGAGCTGGTGCGGTTTTCCCAGCCGGATATCGGCGTGATTACTGGCATCGGCTATGCGCATATGCAATTCTTTCGCACATTGGAAGGGGTGGCCAGGGCGAAAGGAGAGTTGTTGGGAGGCCTGCCGGAGGACGGCTTCATGGTGGTAAACAGGGATGACCCTTTTTATAACTATTTCAGGGCTCTCAACCGCTGCAGGGAGATCAGCTTCGGTCTCCGCGCCGGGGCAGCGGTGAGGGCGCGTGATATTAAATTAGATAGGTCGGGACATGCGAGCTTTACGCTCGAACTCAAAGGAGGTGATAACCGAAAAATCAGACTTCCCCTTCCAGGAAGACACAATGTCATCAACGCCCTGGCGGCAGCAGCGGGAGCTGTTGCCGCCGGAGCAACCCTAGAGGAGATGGAGGAGGGCCTTGCCGAGGCTAGATTGACGGAATGGAGGATGGAAATGATTACCAAGGCTGAGGAGATCACAATAATAAACGACGCTTACAACGCCAATCCCGCCTCAATGAAGGCGGCGCTAGAGACATTAAGAGAGATAGCCCAGGGCCGAAGAACCGTGGCGGTACTCGGGGAGATGGCCGAGCTAGGCGGTTTTTCGGAAGCGGCCCATCGCGAAGTGGGAGAGCTTGCGGTGGAGTACGGTACCGATATACTCATAGCGGTGGGCAAGAAAGGTCGTATCATCGCCAAAGCCGCTAGGGAAAAAGGGCTTCCCAAAGGGAGCGTCTTCTTCGCTTCCGGTGTGGACGACGCCGCCTTCATCTTGCGGGCGATCATCGAACCCGGTGACGTGGTGTTAATTAAAGGCTCTCGTTTTCTGGGCATGGAGAGGCTGGCGGACATGGTTGCGTGAACGCAGTATGGATTGAAAAGGCGAGGGCATGCAGCGTGATATAATTAGCGTCTGAAATTGGCCGGGGATTCGTTTCCGGGCAGCTTCGCCGGCATATCGAGAGCGAGGAGGAAATTCTGACATGTATAGAGTGCTGGGAGCTCTGCTGATCAGCCTCATAATATGCATAACCTTAATGCCCCTGTTGATCAGGGTCCTGAGAAGGTACGGGATCGGTCAATATATCAGGGAGGATGGACCTAGCTTTCACTTCGCCAAAGAAGGCACCCCCACCATGGGGGGAGCACTGATACTGATCTCCTCGATCCTGAGCTTTCTCCTTATGCAGGTCAGCCTGGAGATCGGCACTGGTTTTGGGCTAGTCTTCGTGGCGCTGGCATTGGGCATGCTGGGTTTCGCGGACGACTTGACCAAATTGAGGTTGAGTCGATCTCTGGGGCTGAAGGGAAAGACCAAGCTGTTCTGGCAGCTGGCGGTCTCCATCGCCCTGGCTTACCTTGCCACCCACTATTTTGGCATCGATACCAAGTTATACTTCTTCCGATCCTCCAACGCTTTCTGTGATTTGGGTATCTGGTATTATCTTCTGGTTTTTTTGATGATCGTGGGCACCTCCAATGCGGTAAACCTCACCGATGGCTTGGATGGGCTGGCCAGCGGAGCGGTAGCTCTGGTGATGACCGCTTACATTCTCATCTCCTACACCCAATTCCGGAATCATCAGTTTCTCTACGGCCACGTGCGGGGATCCCTGGACGTGGCTATCTTCGCCGGCGCCACCATGGGAAGCTGCATCGGGTTTCTGTGGTGGAACGCTCCTCCCGCCCGCATATTTATGGGTGATACCGGCTCTCTGGCGCTGGGAGGGATACTCGCTTCCATCGCCATCTTCACCAAAACGGAACTTCTGCTGATAATCTTGGGAGGGCTTTTCGTGATCGAGGCGATGTCCGTGATATTACAGGTACTGTTCTATAAGATGACCAAAAGACGTATATTCCGCATGGCGCCTCTTCACCACCATTTCGAGCTAGCTGGGTGGTCGGAGTTCACGGTGCTGGTGCGTTTCTGGATAGTGGCTGGAATGTTCGTGGGTCTGGGTTTCATCATATTCTATATCAACTATATAGGGGGCAAGTGACTTAATAATATAGGAGGTATAGGGGTGGAAGTGACTTGCGCGAGGATTGGCCAAGGGTCTGATTGGGGATGACCCGCTCGGATTTGCTGGCGAGGTTAAGGAAGTAGAGCCATGGGCTGGTATAAGAGAATCAATTTCCCGGAGGACATATACAACACGGTGAGCTTTATCGGAGCCGACGGAGAGGTCTTTAGCTGTTATTACGTGCCGGAGGAACAGCGCATAACCTCCAGGATCATTATTCGCAACCTGGAAGGAGAGCAATTATCTTGAACTGGAAGGGAAAGAAAGTTTTAGTTCTCGGTCTGGGAGTGAGCGGAATGGCCGCCGCCGAGAAGCTGCACGCTTTGGGAGCGATGGTGCGAGCGAACGACGGGGGCGACAGCCCCGAACTGCAAAAAGAGGCCGAGCGCCTGAGGTCCATGGGTATGGAGTGCCATCTAGGAAGTCATCCCCTAGAGATGCTTGAAGACCAGGAACTGGTCGTGGTGAGTCCCGGCATTGCCGCCACCCATCCGCTGGTAGCGGAAGCGGAGAAGAGAGGCATACCGGTATGGAGCGAGATCGAGCTGGCTTGGCGATTTGTGCGGGTGCCAGTGATCGCCGTGACCGGCACCAACGGAAAGACCACCACCGTGCATATGGTGGACCAGATCCTGCGTCGTGGGGGGCTCAAGGTGAGAGTGGCTGGCAACATCGGTTATCCTATGGTGAGAGCCGCTGATGAACTGGAGGGTTGTGATTATCTGCTCACCGAGGTATCCAGTTTCCAACTGGCTCATATCGTGGATTTCGCCCCCCGAATAGCGGTGGTTTTAAACGTGCGCGACGACCATTTCGACTGGCATATAGACTTCCAGGATTACTTGCGCGCCAAATCCCGCATCTGGATGAACCAAGGTCCGGACGACTACCTTATTTGTAACCTCGATGACGAAAACAGCGTTAAGGTTGCCCAGGACGCCCCTGCGCAACAAGTCTATTTCAGCAAGAAAACGGACCCCCTGGCATCGGTTTATCTCTCCGGAGGAAGGATAGTAGGTCGAGTCGGTCTGGGAAAAGAGATGGCTCTGGAATTGTCGGAAGTGATGAGGGTGGAGAGATTCCCCCTGCCGGGCGCTCACAATCTGGAGAACGCGTTGGCGGCGGTGACCGTGGGATTGCTCGCCGGGGTTAGACCCGGGGATATCGCGGAAGCGCTTGCGGGTTTCCAAGGTTTACCTCACCGCCTGGAGTTGGTAAAAGAGGTGGATGGAGTTAAGTATTACGACGACTCCAAGGCCACCAACCCAGATGCGGCGCTACGCGCCATCGAGGCTTTTGAGGCGCCGTTAATCCCCATTCTAGGGGGGAAGAACAAAGGTTTGAGCTTTGAAGAGCTTGCCGGCAGGATCGCGCTGGAAGCGGAAAAGGGAAAGGTGCGCGGAGTGGTGGTGATGGGAGAGGCAGCGGAAGAACTGGAGGATGCTCTTCGAAGAAGCGGGGTTGGAGCTAATATTTACAGAGTGTTAGATATGACCCAAGCGGTGGCGGAAGCCAAGCGTCTCTCCACCCGGGGGGATGTGGTGGTGCTCACGCCCGCCTGTGCCTCCTTCGACCAGTATGAAAGCTACGCAGAGAGGGGTGACCATTTCAAAGAGCTGGTGAACTCTCTGGGAGGGGGAGGGGGAAGATGAGCGGAAGAAACGGTTCGAATGAACGCCGCCCCTTTTCCTCGCCAAGAACGAAAGGACAAATCCCCGAGAACCTAGTCAAAGCAAGGCAGAGAGTTCGGGATAGCTCGCAGGAATGCAAGGTGGCTCCAGTGATTCCCTTGGAAAGGCAAAGGGAGAGGGGCTCCCCGAAAAGAGAGAGGGAGGAGGCTCCCCAGCAAGTCCAGCTGGAAACGAGGGAGAGGCGGAGGCCCGATTTTAACAATGCCGCTTTTTACCTCACCGGGGTGGTGACCATCCTGGTGCTCTTCGGAGTGATCATGATCTATTCCTCCAGCTCCAACCTGGGTTTTCTTAAATATAATTCCAGCCTTTACTTCGTGAAACGTCAGCTTATAGCGGCGGGCATCGGTTTTGCTCTTATGCTGGGACTGGCTCGCAGGGACTATCATAAACTGGTGAGGCTCTCCCATCTTTTCTGTATAGTGGGTGGCGCGCTGCTCATCATGGTGTTTATCCCTTCCCTGGGGGTGACCGCCTATGGATCCAGACGTTTTATCCGTTTGGGAATACAACCTTCTGAATTGGCCAAAATAGCATTGGTGCTCTATGCCGCCTATCACCTTACCCGCAAAGGAGCTAAAGTCGAGGAGCTGAGAGACCTGATAGTCCCCACCGCGCTGGTGACCCTCATCTACGTGGCGCTCATCCTGAAGGAGCCGGATATGGGCACGGCAGCGATCATCTCCGCCACCGTCCTGGCGATGATGGTGGCTGCGGGAGGGCGCTGGAAGCATATTCTCTCCATTAGCCTGATCGCCGTTATGGGTGCGATCTGTTTCGCTCTCTTCTCCCCTTACCGGCTGCAACGAGTGACCTCGCTGCTAAATCCCTGGGCGGACGCGCAGGGCAGCGGCTTTCACCTGGTCCAATCCTTCCTCGCCCTGGGCTCCGGGAAAATCTATGGGCTGGGGCTGGGGATGAGCCGGCAAAAGTTTATGTACCTTCCCAACGCCCACAACGATTTCATCTTCTCTATCATCGGCGAGGAGCTGGGCTTTATCGGCACCATGTTCGTGGTGATCGCTTTCATGACATTTATCGTGGTGGGCATAAAGATTGCCAGGAGAGCGCCGGATAATTTGGGAAGGGTGCTGGCCTTGGGCATCACTTTCCTCATCGGGGCGCAGGCTTTTGTGAATATGGGTGCTGTGACGGGAATTCTTCCCGTTACCGGGGTGACCCTTCCATTCGTCAGTTACGGGGGCTCTTCCTTGGTGATTTTTATGGCCTCAGTTGGTATATTGGTAAATGTTGCCATAAAAGGTAAGGTGGTTACTAAAAGAATACCAAGCCGGAGGGAGATAGATGCGCGTGGCGATATGCGGAGGAGGGACCGGGGGGCATCTGCACCCCCTTCTCGCGTTGGCAGAAGAGCTGGAATCGCATGAAGGAGTCCAACTGGATTTTTATATATCGGTCAAGGCGGGTTTGAAAGCGGAAATGGGGGGGAGAGGCTCTATTTTCCGTTCAGACCTCGAGGGTTTTGATCGCAGAAAGAAGTTTTCCTGGTTTAATCTGAGAGTCTTGGCCAAGGTAGCCAAGGCGTTTCGGTATTTCCGCCGGAAGATGAAGGCGCGGCCCCCGGACATTGCCGTGGGATTCGGCGGTTACGCCAGTTTCCCCGGTATGCTGGCGGCGATCTCTCTGGGAATTCCCACTCTGATCCACGAGCAAAACGCCATACCCAGCATGACCAACCGTCTTCTCTACCGCTTTTGTAGCGGAGTGGGGGTGACGTTTTCCGAATCGATAAATTTTTTCAAAGGAAAGAGAGTTAAAGTGGTGGGAAACCCGGTGCGTTTTGCCAGCTCCAACCTTTATCCGAGACATGAGGCTCTGGCCCATTTTGGCTTGGAAGAAGGGATTTTCACCCTAGCGGTTTTAGGGGGAAGTCAAGGGGCGCAATCCCTCAACCGGGCGATGCTGGAAGCGCTGCCCCTCTTCGCCAAAAGGACTGGATTACAGATTGTCCATGGGGTGGGTAGGGATAAGTATGACGATTACATGCGTGAGTTGGAGTCCCTTGATATTTCGCCGGAATCCTTCACCTACCGTCCCTATCCCTTTATCGAGAGGATGGACTTGCTCTTGAGGGTGGCGGATTTGGTGGTGAGCAGGGCGGGGGCCTCCACCCTGGCGGAGATAACCTGGATGGGCTTGCCTTCCATCCTTATACCCTTTCCCCATGCGGCCGCTGGCCATCAGGAAGCTAATGCGCTGGCGCTGGAAAGGAGGGGGGCAGCTCTGGTGATAAAGGACAATGATATATCCGGGGAGAAGCTTTATGAGAAAGTAGACAGTTTGATGCGGGAGAGGGATCGCCTGCGGATAATGGCGGAGAGATCCCGTAGGTGTGGCGATCCTCAGGCTTCTAGTAAATTGGCCCAATTTGCTCTTGAGCTGGCCCAGGAGAGAGGAAAATGAGCAAGGAAAGGGTACACCTTATCGGAATCGGAGGAGCGGGCATGAGCGCTATAGCTACGGTGCTCTTGGAGATGGGCGTGGAGGTGAGTGGCTCTGACCTCAAAGAATCCAGGAATACCCGCCGCCTTCAGGAGAAAGGGGCGAGCATATTTATCGGTCATCGCCCAGAGAACGTGGAGGGAGCCACCACAGTGATCTATTCCTCTGCCATCCCGCCAGGCAACAGGGAGTTGCTGCGCGCCCGTGAGTTGGGCTTGGACATCGTGCCCCGTGCGGAGATGCTGGGACGCTTGATGGGTCGGAGAAAGGGCATCGCTGTGGCGGGAACTCATGGCAAGACCACCACCACCTCTATGATCTCCAAGATCCTATCCGATACGGGGT
>JACVIX010000077.1 GCA_015711725.1 Candidatus Geothermincola primus
AAGCTGGGCGCACTTGGTGGCGGCAAGGAGAGAAGATGGGGCACCTGCGTTTAATCCTTCCATAGATGGTTATATTCCTATTAATATCTTATTAATATCGTTGATGAGTATTAAAGACCGCGGATAAAGACATTCGTGAAGATGTTAAAGGAGATACGCATACACGGCAGGGGAGGCATGGGAAACGTTACCGCCGCCGAGTTGCTGGCGGAAGCGGCCTTTGCGGATGGCATGTATTCCCAGGCTTTTCCCAGTTTTGGGGCGGAGCGGGAAGGAGCGCCGGTTTTGGCCTTCGTGCGTATAAGCGATGTCCCTATCCGGGTGCGCCAGCAGGTATATCAACCGGACTATTTGATCATCCAGGACCCCAGCCTGCTCTTCTCCACCCCAGTTCTGGAAGGGCTGAAGGCGGACGGACTGGTGGTGGTAAACTCCACCAAGCCACGGGAAGAGCTCCCCATACCTCTGGAGATTGAGGTGGTCACCGTGCCTGCTCTAAAGATAGCTCTGGAAGTGATCGGAAAACCTCTCTTCAACGTGGTCATGGTGGGTGCCTTCGCTTGCGCCTCTGGGTTAGTTAGAAGGGAGGCGGTGGTTGAGGTAATCAAGCGTCGCTATCCCGGAGAGTTGGGAGAGAAGGAGGCAGAGGCCACCATGAAAGCCTGCGAATCCCTTGGGGAGTGTGGTTGAATGAGGATTTTTGTGGGCAGAAGGGTGAAGCCGGGCTCATCCCTGGAAAACACCACCAGGGCTTGGAGGGGAAAGCATCCCCATTACAAGCAGAAAGACTGCATCGGTTGTCAAAGGTGTTTTCTGGGATGCCCGGAAGGATGCGTCTATCAGATGGACAAGAAGAGATTCGACGTAAATCTGGACTATTGTAAGGGATGTGGAATCTGCGCTTTCGAATGCCCGGTGGAGGATATCGACATGGTGTTGGAGACGGGATGTGAGGACCAGCCATGAGGATGATCGTGGAAGGTTCAGTAGCCGTAGCCGAAGCGGTGGGAAGATGTCGCCCCCAGGTGGCTTGCGCTTATCCCATCACCCCTCAGACCCATATCGTGGAGCACCTGGCGAAAATGGTGTCCGAGGGCAGGTTGAAGGCGGGGTTTGTTCTCGCCGAGAGCGAGTTCGGGGCCGCTTCCATCGTGCTGGGAGCCAGCGCCGTGGGAGCGAGAGCCTATACCGCCACCAGCTCCCAGGGACTGCTGCTTATGTCCGAGGTGATCTTCAACATTGCCGGACTGCGCCTTCCTGTGGTGATGACCTGCGCCAACCGCGCGGTTTCCGCTCCTATAAATATTTGGAATGACCAGCAGGACGCGGTCTCTTTGAGGGACACCGGCTGGATTATCCTCTTCGTGGAGGATAACCAGGAGGCGGTGGATACCCACATTCAGGCGTTCATGATCGCCGAGGAGTTGATGATACCGGTTATGGTGTGCATGGACGGGTACGTGCTTACCCATACCATGGAGCCGGTGGAGATGCCTTCCCAGGAGGAGGTGGATGACTTTCTGCCTCCTTATAGTCCTAGCTATTACCTGGATCCCGATGACCCCTTCACCATGGGGGCCATGGTTGGTCCCGACGCGTACATGGAGAGCCGCTTCCATCTGCATATGGACATGATGGAAGCCAGATCCACCATCTCTCGCGTGGCTTTGGGGTTCCAGCAGAAATTCGGCCGTTACCATGGCGACCTGGTGGACGGATATCTATTGGATGACGCGGAGATCGTGCTGGTATCCATGGGCTCTTTGCTGGGCACCATGCGGGAGGCGGCGGAGAGATTGAGAAAAGACGGTTTGAAAGTGGGCATTCTCAAGGTGAGGTGTTTCCGTCCTTTTCCCAAAGAGAGGGTGCATGCCGCCTTGAGGCCAGGGCAAGTGGTGGGGGTGGTGGAGAAGGATATCTCCTTAGGACTGGAGGGGACTCTGTGTTCGGAGATACGCTCCGCGTTCTGTGGCGAGGATTCACCTGACATATCCAGCTTCATCGTGGGTTTGGGGGGAAGGGACGTCACCGTCGAGGACATCATCTCCATCGCTTGGGATCTCCGTTCTAACCCCGCTTGTAGGGTGGAGTTTCGGGGTCTAAGAGAAGACCTGATGAAGGGCGATGAGGGCTGATGGAGAAGGAAAGAAAACTCATCAACCTGATGGAACCCGGGCATACCGGATGCGCCGGTTGTGGTCAAGCCATCGGGGCGCGCCTGGTGCTTAAAGCCGCGGGACCTCGGGTAATCGTGGCTAACGCCACCGGTTGCCTGGAGGTTTACACCACCCGCTATCCCCATTCCTCATGGGAAGTGCCGTGGATTCACTCGCTTTTTGAGAACGCCTCCGCGGTGGCGGCGGGGATGGAGGTGGCTCTCAAAGCTATGGGAAGATATGACAATGTGAAGATAATCGCCCAAGCGGGGGACGGAGGCACCGCCGACATCGGCATGGGCTGTATTAGCGGAATGTGGGAACGAGGACACGAGGTGATGTACGTTTGTTACGACAACGAGGGGTATATGAACACGGGATACCAACGCTCGGGACTCACTCCTCTGGGGGCGCGCACCACAACCAGCCCACCCGGCGCTTTTTCCTGGGGCAACCTCACCCATAAGAAGAACATGCCTATGATTGCGGTGGCTCACGGAGTTCCATATGTGGCTACGGCTTCGGTCTCTGAGCCCCGGGATTTGATGCGCAAAGTGAAGAAGGCCATGGAGGTATGCGGCCCTTCCTATATACAAATATTGGTGCCTTGCGTTCCTGGTTGGGGCATCGAATCCAAGCTCTCCATACACATGGCTAGGCTGGCAGTGGAGACTTGCTTATTCCCCATCCTGGAGATAGAGAATGGGAAGATAACAAGGGTCAAACGAATTAAGCCCGATGAGTTGAAACCGGTGACCGAGTATTTAAAGCCGCAGAAGCGCTTCGCTCATCTCTTTCGGGAAGGAGGAGAGGAGGAGATCAAGCGCATCCAGGATATCGCAGATCGTAACCTCAGGGAATTTAACCTCGTCTCGGATGTGGATGATTTATCTTCCAGCCAATAGTTTCCTCGCCGTCTGACTCTGAACATACCTCTCCTTGCCAATTTGTTGATACGAGCGTAAGATTCCTGTACAATTCAGATGGGTAATTTTCTCTATGGCTATCTATCATCTCTTGAAAGCCAATTGTTGTTTATTAACGTTATGTAAATAAAGGCGGTGAAGGCATGGCTAGAGGGGACAACCGCAAGAGGATAATGGATGCGGCCAGCAAAGTGTTTGCCGCTAAAGGATTCAAGGAGACCTCGGTGGAGGACATCCTCCGAGAGGCCCAAGTGGCCAGAGCCACCTATTACCATTATTTCGAAAACAAATTCGCGGCCTTCAACGAGTTGGTGGATAGGATCTTAAATGACATCTGGGAGAGCGCCCTGGAGCCCATGACCGAACAGGTGGAGAGCAAGGAGGATTTCGAGGAGAAGGTCTACAACGCCATCGTGAAGACTTTTTACTATTTCCGGGAGAACCGCGGGTTCATTAACATATATATTCGGGAGATATGGGGAATGAACCCGGAGATCGACGGAAAAATCCTCGCTTTTCAGTACAAGGCCGCCGACACCGTGGAGGATTTTCTGAGACGCAGCGCGGAAAAGGGCATTATCAGGGATATGAATTACGATATAATCGCCGCCGCCCTAGCGGGATCACCTCAACATCTAGCCATCCACCTTATCCTTATGGGTGGGAAGACTGATATCGAAACGTTCGCCAACGCATTGACCGACATGGTGGTAAACGGGATGAAGAAATGACCCCTCCGCGCTTGTTTCCTTAAGAAGCAGTATAAGCCCCATTGATGATTGAGAGTCGGTTTGAAGATTCACGTTGGGCGAGAGCGTTGGTTTTGTTCGCCCATGATCCGATTTACTTTTTAGCATAAGGCGTGCTCGAAGATTGATATATAAGGTTAAGCCATTAACCGGGGATTGATTTTTTGCCGCGAAGCATCTGTAAAAAGGTGGTTCGAGCCTAGACTGATGCCGTGGGCATGGACCGTGCGAACTGCGCGAACTGATATAAGTTATTGCATAAGGAGGGGAGAGTATAGGTATATATGGATATATAGGGACTCAAATGGGGATTTAGGGACAGAATAGAATCATTTTGGAGAGAAGTTGGAGAACGAGAAAATAACGGGAGGTTGAAAAGATGGCGGAATGGGTCTGCTCCAAGTGTGGCTATGTCAGAGACTCTCGCTGCAAGCCTAAAAAATGTCCCAACTGCGACAAGCCAGGAACCTTCGAAAAAAAAGAGGAGACCAAGAAGGCCTAAACGGGCAGGGTTTTGGTAAAGCGCTGTTCTGAGGAAGTAATGGTGGGTGGGGAGAGCGATGGGCGTGCGGAATGGGCCCGCGCGATTAGAGAGATTGATCGGCGTTTAACCCAAGTATACGGCGAGAGATGGATAAAGCCGGAAGGGGACGCATTGGATGGCCTGGTGAGAACGGTACTTTCCCAAAACACCAGCGATATCAATTCTCACCGCGCTTATGCCCTGCTCAAGGAGGAATTTCCTTCCTGGGGAGAGGTGTTGCGAGTACCTGTCACTCGGGTGGAGAGGACCATACGCACCGGGGGGCTTGCAAAGATAAAGGCTCAGCGCATACAGCAGATACTCCGATGCATACAGAGGCGATGGGGAAAGCTCACTCTGGATCACTTGCGCGACTGGGACACCGAGGAAGCGTTGCGCTTTCTTGAAAGTCTACCTGGGGTAGGGCGGAAGACCGCCTTTGTGGTGCTGGCTTTTTATTTTCAACGACCCGTTTTCCCCGTGGATACCCATGTGCTTCGCTTGAGCAAAAGACTTGGATGGATTCCGGCCTCCTTCAGCGCTGACCGAGCTCACCAAGCGCTTAACCAAATGATACCCGATGAACTCAAGCTGCGCCTCCACCTCAATCTGATTGAGCACGGCAGAAAGGTATGCTCCGCACGTAAACCTTTATGCGATATCTGTGCGATAGAAAGTCTATGCCCAAGAGCTGGCTTGGAAGCAAGGTAATCACTTTGTCTTCAATGGATATGGAAAGCTAGGGATGCTTCACCACAATCTTTAAATGATTATTCAAGGATTCACGGGAGAAGTCTTATCCGCGAAAATAAATCATGGCTGTCGTTCACATACCCGTCAATTTTTAGTTGGGGAGCGAAGATGATTAATATATAAAAGCTCATTCTACCGTTTAGTCGAAGATTAAGCCATCCCCAACCACCTTCTTTTAATTGGATGGATCAAAATAACTAGTTAGTCTAAAATGCGTAAAAAAAGAAGTATATGAGCGAGACCAATATAGACAAGGCGAACAATATGAGATAATTTACGTCTAAGAAATAGATGAAAAGCGAGGAAAGTAGAGATATGAGAAGATTAAGTGTGGGAGTCGCGGTCGTTCTTTTATTATCGCTGCTAGCGATGTCGGGGGTATCTCTGGCTCAGGGAACCTCGACCAATCAGGTCATAGAACAGGTCAAGTTGGAGACGGAGCAGATTCGCGGGTTGAGGGAGAAGTCTCCCATTCAGGTGAAATTCCTTAACCGGGATGAGTTGAAAAAGAAGCTCTTGGAAGATTATGAGGAAGACTACCCTCCTGAGGAACGTCAGGTGGACGAATCTATTATGAAGCTCTTGGGGTTCTTGGAGGAAAACCAAGACCTCACGAACATAATGATCGATATCCTGACAGAGCAGGTGGCGGGCTTCTACGACACCGATGAAAAGGTTTTAACTCTTATCTCCAGTGGCCAGCGGATGAGCGTCTCCGACAGGGTGACCCTGGCTCATGAGATCACCCATGCCCTACAGGACCAGTATTTTCACATAGACCGCCCTCCCTTCGAGGATAAAGATGAGAAAGAGGAGCTGGACGATGACGCTGCCTTCGCCGCCACGGCATTGGTGGAAGGCGACGCCATGCTCACCATGGAAAAGTATAAACAGGGACTGAGCTTATCTGAACAGATGGAACTGCAGAAGGAAAGCAGCAGAGTCGAGACGGATAAATTGGATCGGGCCCCCTCCTACATACGGGAGAGCCTGCTTTTTCCCTATATGAGCGGTTTCGATCTAGTATATGGTCTCTATCGGGCAGGCGGCTTCGCCCGTATAGACCAGGCGTTTGAGGCTCCTCCCCAATCCACCGAGCAAGTGATGCATCCCAATAAATACGAGAGAAGAGAAGCCCCCATAAAGGTGGAATTAAAGGATATCCAGCCTTTGATGGGAGCAGGCTGGGAGCTAAAGGAGACCGATGTGTTAGGGGAGTTCGATATCAAGGAACTGCTCAAAACCGAGTTGAACGACTCGGACAGCTCCTTGGGGGCGGATGGATGGGGGGGATGCCAGTATCGCTTCTACCAGAATGGCGAAGAGGGGAGCGACCTCATGGTTATAGACATTGCCTGGGATAGCTCGTTTGAGGCAGCGGAATTTGTCCCCTATTTCGAAGGATATGTGGAGGGAAGGCTTAATTTAAAGAAAGACAGCTTTCGGCAAGAGGATGGTTGGTATTTGTGGAATGGTAAAAAGTACCAGGTGGCCCTCTCCAAGAGGGATAGCCATACCATGATAATCATCTCCGATAATCAGGAAGCGCTTCAGGCTGCCGTTTCCGCGCTTAAGAGCGACGGGGAGGAGCTGAGCGATCTACTACAAGCTGAGGTGGAGAAGTCCAGGGATAGAGGTGTGAGCGACCTGGGCTGGATAGTGATAGGAGTGGTTCTGGGCCTTTTCGTGCTGGGGCTGATCCTGGCGGTGGTGATAATTTTGACGGTTATGGATCGGGAAAAACGCGCCCGACAGAGGATGGCGTATGGAGGTTATATTGGAATGCCTCCCCAGGCGTCCTATGCGCCCCCAGGATATCCCTGGGGCGCGCCCACACCACCCCAACCTCCTTGGGGATATCCGGGCCAGGGTTCGGATGGGGAAGTGACAACTCCCGGCACCCCTGGTTCTGGGAAGGCGACTTACCCAGGAGAGATAGGACCGTCTCCGGAGGAGGCCGCTGAGGATGAACCGCCCTCCAGTTAAAATTGAATGGAGACATATCATAAAGCGGAGTAGCGGATAAAGATAACGCCGAGAATTTTATTTCACGAGCTTTTAAAATTTTCGCGAGAATATGGAGAACAGACAAAAACCTGAGAGTTAAGGTTTGGCCAAATAATAACATTATTGATTAATCCCAAATATTGATTTAAATCCAGCTATCGGTAATCTTTTTCTTATTACCTTTGCATATCCCCCTTCTCCGCAGCCCCAAGAGAAATTAAAGCGGCAAGAGTACTTGATTCCAAAGATAATTATTTAGCCGGCGTCAATGGCTAGGTTACCTGATATATACGAGAAGAAGGAGAGCAATAGTTAGGCATGGGGGCGGAAACATTATTTAAGCGTTAAACTTAGCGCAGCTTACTCTTCTCTAATCTAAGAGACGTATGTGGGATAAGAGGGACTCAACTTCCACCAACCTCCATAGCGATACGACTTCAAAGCGCTACCGATTCTTGATATAATCTTCATGCGGAAGATATAAATATCAGGGGCCCATAGCTCAGTTGGTCAGAGCAGCGGACTCATAATCCGCGTGTCGCAGGTTCGAGTCCTGCTGGGCCCACCAGAGGAAAGCCGTTCCTTATGGGCGGCTTGATTTTTATGCTCAAAATCACCGCCACTGCTCATCTTCTTATTTGCTAGTGGGCATAGGGAGATGTGAATGCCTTTACTCTGGCAAACGAATGGAATAATAATCCCACCAAAAATTTAAATTTTTTCGATGGGTGTAGAGATTTCCCGTTCCTCAGCGTTAATGAGATTAAAAGCGAGCGAGGAGAACGGGTTTTAATCGGGAAGGACGAATAAGGAGGTCGAGATGGGAGAGCGCGGGAGATCGAGGTGGATAGTGGCGGCGGTGGTCAGCTGGGCCGTGGTTATCGTCATGGTCACAACTATGGCGATCGCGCTTGTGGCCAAGCAGGGGAAAGGGCAAGACACTACCGGCGGGCTTAAGGATCAAGTGGGGCAGTTCGAAAACCGGGATCAGGCCACCCATACGGTTGGTCAACAAAATGGCAATCAAGCAAATACGGCTAAAAATAGTAGCGGAAACTCTGGCACAAAAGGAGGAGGAAACACAGGAAACCCGCCCCAGACCCAGAACCCCACCAGCAGTGACCAGCAGATCGTGACCGCCCTGGGTTATAATTACGCCACCACTGAGCGCCCCGATCTCAACTGGCAGGTAACGGGAGTTAACGTGAATGGCAACGAAGCGGAGGTCGTCTTGCAGGCCACCCATGCTGGCGGCGTGGAAATCCGCAGCTACAACTTTCAGAAGCAGAATGGCCAGTGGGCGCTCTCTGGAGGAGGCTCAGGCAGCGGCGTGGTGGGCCCCAGCACGGCGGGTAAATGAATTGACCAGTTTTTCCTAGAGCATGCGCGGGCGGGATCTCCCGCCCGCTAAGTTTTTGCTAACTTTGAAGCGAAGGAATCTTATCTAGCTCAATCGATTGTTCCATGCTCTCTTCGCGCTATTTATACTGCGACTCCTGTCCCTCAATCAGCAATCATAATTAGCCTCCACCGATGGCAACGCTTCTTTCGTGCTATTGATATGCAGCGCTCCAACAAATGGGAGATACCATGAATGGCCTACTTATTATAGATGGAATTCCCGAGAGGGGTGGAAGAATGTATAAGTTGCTCGGTTAGGCAAAAGGGTTATAGTGAAATTTCCAGGCGGACGATGACCCCTTGCATCTTTGTCTGGGAGCGTTTGATGAAAGCGAAAAAATGCCTCCCATCTCCTTTGATGCTGAGGTCGGCTGCTACCGCGCCTTCCGGCATATATTCGATAAACCCCTCCTGGTTAAAGAAAGTGATACGACGCTTGCCGCTTCCATCGGAGCGCATTATCCAATAATCCGTCTTAAGATGATCCATGGAGATATGCCGCTGCTCTATGCCCGCACTAGACATCCAGATAATATTTTCCCCGTCTGGAGTGAAATGCGCGTGCTCGTCCCATTGGCGTTCATCGGGGTCGGTCAAAACCTTGAGCGAGCTTCCCGAAAGGTCACAGGCATAGATATCTAAATCCCAGGCTGACCCGCCCTTTCTAAGCGCGGAGAATATGAGAGTGGAGCCGTCTGGCGAGAATCCATGAGTCTCGTAGAACTCCATCTCACCTGGTCGGAGAACTTTTACGTTTTCCAGCAGGGGGGCACCACCTTTAATGGTAAAATCCGCCATTTTCATCATCCATGTTCCTAAAGGCTTGGGGGTCGGTGATATCATCTCCGCCCATACCAGTTTGGTTCCGTCGGGGGAAAAATGGGGATGTAGAACCCCACCGTTTCTTGCCACGGAGGTCAACTGCCAGGCTTTCGTTCCATCAGACGTTATCATCCATAGGTTGTTATGATAGCCCGACCCCGGATTGGTGTAATAAAGATAGGCAGCACTCTCCTCGCTGGGGTCTTTAAGCGCGGGATCACAACATTGGAGCACCAGATAATCGCCGGATGGATGCCAGGCTGGGTTACCATGATGACCAATAGGAAGCTGGGAATTGAGACGGGAAAGACAGATAGGGTTGCCACCGTCCGGTTCCATGGTCCAAACCTTATAATATCCATCGTTGCCTAAAAGGTCGCAGGCGAGCAGGCTTTTCTTTTCCGACCAATCCACGCGCCCCCCGTTATTTTGCGCCAAGTAAATTATGCTGGTCACTCGAGAATCCTGATATTGGCTAGTGGCCCGCCCACCGCATCCATCGAACAGAACTAGAGCCAGTAGCGGGATAGTGGCGTAAAAAGCTAAAATAGCTTTATTGCGCTTTGAGCATCTCTTCGAGATCATGGGATCGATACCGCCTTTCTCTTGATGCCGGTGTCCATAGATATGATAGCATTGCCTTGAGAATATAAGTTACATTTCCCTTAAAAAACCGGAGTTTAACGAGGCAATACACCATAATGGGGATTCTCGACTAAAGATATAAATAATTGTTGGGGGAAGATGGTGGTTTCGCACCTATGTTATCACCTTTTGGCTCAACGCCATATCAGGAAATTGGTACGTGAATGAAATATCTATGGGGTAATTTTTAAGCGAGATATGCCAGGAGGAATGAAAAATGGACGCTTTGACGAAAAAAGTGGTGGACACCCTGCTGGAATGGGGGGCGGATCTGGTGGGTATCGCTCCGGTGGAACGATTCGAAGACGCCCCGGAGGGCCATCGCCCCACCGATTTTCTGCCGCAGTGTAAGTCGGTGATCTCCATAGCGCTCCATCTCTTCCAAGGCATGGCTGATGTTTGGGGCGAGTATGACCAGAGATATAAGACCATAACCCCCTATCTCTTCTACGGATATGGTTTGACCAACTGGGAAAGTTCCCGTCTAGTCAATCGTATGGCCAAGCTTCTGGAGTATGAGGGTTATAAAACCCTGGCATTTATGCCTACTTGGATCAGCAGCATGACCAAGTATTTTAATGAGACCATCATCACGGGAGAGATAATGGCTGAGTTCTCTCACCGTCACGCTGCGGTGGCGGCTGGCTTAGGTGAGTTCGGGTTGAATGGCTTGGCTCTCACCCCTGAGTTTGGACCGATGCAGCGATTTAATTCCTTGCTGACCTCGGCGGAGTTGGAACCCACGCCCCTTTACGAAGGGCCTCCTTTATGTCAACCTGAGTTATGCGGCAAAAAGTGCGTTAAAATCTGTCCCACTCAGGCTTTTTCCCCCACCGAGCTACAGAGTTGCACCATCGGAGATATGAGGATAAGTTACGCAATTCACGACAATATACGCTGCGCCTATGGGGTAACGGGGCTGGTTAAGGGCACCGGCAGCCACAGCGATCTTAAAATTCCCGAAGGGCCAGGTCAGCCTCTTCGCTATTTTGCGGATATGAGCAGCGAACAGATTCACCCTTATACCAAGGCTATGCTGGAAAATTGTTTCGGCTTAATCTGCGGCGATTTTTGCGGAAAATGTCTGCATCAATGTCCCTCTCGGACTTTGAGCGCGGAGAGCTTGAGCGAATACGATCTCTCCGGAAGGCATAGTTCCGTGAGCCGGGGGTGGCTTGCTTGAATTGGTGTAAATTCATGTTCTGGGAAGGCAAGAATGTAGGGTAAGAGCTCCATGAGCCGGTTCCGGTTCGCTTTTGGCCAATGACAGCGTGATCCCCTTTGGGATAGGCGCCTTGATATGGGAATTAAAGGTGGCTGGCGAAGTGGTTATAGAAATGGGTAAAAAGAATAGCGAGCCATTGTTGGGTTGAATGATGTGTTTTAATAATGAAGAATATGTCGCTGCGATGGTTGGTCCCAGTGGGGGATTGGCGCAATTTTTATGTTGTGCCTTCCATCTAACAATCATTTGTAGCTTGATGAAGAATAACCTCTTCTTCTGCAATAAACTGGCGGTACCCTATCTTTCGAGAAACCGAAAAGCTTTTTATCTCGCTTACTTCACTGCAAACGGCGGCAATTTCGCGGGTACGAAAAAAGGGGTAAACGGAAGGTTAAATGCCCTCATCTTGCTTTCTTGACAGCGAGCGATGGGAACAGAAAAAATCCGCTAGGTTTCCGCTTGACTGAACAACCTTGATATTTTTATTGTGGGGTTCATCATCAAGGATACCATAAAGCGTCGGCGGTATTTCCCGTTCCGCGGAAAGGAGAGGAAAATATTTAAAGGATTTTCAGTTTATTGCGCCGCCAATCAATGGTAATATAGGGAACATATAGGGAAACAAGGCTGTTTCGGAAATACTAATGGCGTCGTTGCTGATTTAAAATAGGATATGACCGGTGGATGGATAAGGCTTCAATTCTACGTCTAGAAGAAAGACAAGGATCGTTACAAGCATAGCTGGTCGTTTCGTAGTGGTCGTTAGAGCAATTGATGCGAAAGAGGGGTGATCGAGGAATGAGTCTGGAAGGCAAGGTAGCGCTGGTTACCGGTGGATCCGGGGGGCTAGGGCGCGTACACGGTCTGGTGCTGGCTAAAGCGGGTGCGGACGTTGCCTTGACGGGAAGCCGCCACCTGGAGAAGGCGGAGGCGGTGGCCGAGGAGATCCGCGCTCTTGGGAGAAGAGCTCTGGCGGTTAGGATGGACATCTCTGACTGGGATCAGGTGGAGGCGGGCTTCAACCAGGTCAAACGGGAGCTGGGTCCAGTGGACATCCTGGTTAACAATGCCGCCTTCGGTATAGTGCGCGCGGTAACCATCGTGAAGATGGACAATCAGGACTGGTACAAGGATATAAGCATCAACCTAACCGGCACCTACCACTGCATTAAGGCGGCCATGCCGGATATGATGGAAAGAAATTGGGGGCGCATCATCAATGTATCCTCGGTCACTGGCACCATGGGGGGAATGGGCCAGTGCAGCTACGCCGCCACCAAGGCGGGGATCATCGGACTGACCAAGACCACCGCTCTGGAGGGAGCCAGATACAACATAACCTGTAACGCAGTGGTGCTGGGGGTCTTCGACGGGGGAAGCTTCTATGAGGTGGCTGAGCCTTTCCGGGAGCGCATCATCAAACGCATTCCCTTGAGACGTCCCGGTGACCCCGAAGAGCTCTCTAATGTGATCGCTTTCCTCGCCTCCGAGGAAGCTAGTTACGTAACTGGGGAGGCCATCGAGGTAAGCGGGGGCATCAGCCTATTTACCTTCTAGAGAGACCACATAAGGGAAGGAACTGGACCATCTTTTTTGCCCAGGTGATGGATGGTTGAAGGCCCCTGGCAAAAGGCTCGATGGGATATGTCTGGCACGCTAGCCTCTCACCTGGATACGAAAGAGCAAGAAGAGCGGGAACTGAGGGGCGGATCAAGACAATGCTCTCGGATCATTGAGAATGGGAGCCGGAGTAGGATTCGCTTAAGCGATCAGTAAAGCGCGAGAGAAAGGATTGAATATGATAAAGACCAAGCTCACGGAGATGTTGGGGATCCGCTACCCCATTATCCAAGCGGGGATGGGACCCTGGAGTACGGAGAAATTGTGCGTGGCCACCGCCAACGCTGGGGCTCTGGGGATCATCAGCACGGTGGGTATAGGGTACAAGTGGGTGGCGCCCTCCGCCTATCAAGAGGAGCTGGCAAACAAGTCCCCCTATCAGATCCTAAGGGAAGTGCTGGAGTCCACCCGGCAGAAGACCGCAGACTCAAAAGGGATATTTGGGGTAAACATCCCCCTAGCGGAAGAGTTCCGAGAGCCTTTGGAGGAGCTCTTCAGAGCCACTCGAGACGCCCGCCGCGAGGATCAGGATATGGCGGAGCGACTGCGGGTAATCATCACCTCTGCCGGTAATCCCACCCCCTGGACCGATCAGGTCAAAGATGCGGGAACCCTGTGGTTCCATGTAGCCCCCTCCGTCTATCACGCGCAGAAAGCGGAGAAGGCGGGGGCGGACGCGGTGATCGCTTCCGGTAGAGAGGGAGGAGGGCACGTGGCTTTCGAGCCGGTGCATACCATGGTACTCCTGCCCCAGGTGGTGAGATCTGTGGGGGTCCCGGTGATCGGGGCTGGTGGCTTCTGCGATGGCGCCTCACTGGTTGCTGCGTTAGCCCTGGGGGCCATAGGCATCCAAATGGGAACGCGCTTTATCGCTACCCAGGAGAGCGACTTTACCCAGATGTGGAAGGAAAAGGTGATCGACTCCGATGAGAAGGGGACGGTGCCGGGCATATCCATCTTCGGACCCGCACGTTATCTGAAAAACCAAGTATCCTTACGCTTGGCTGAGCTCTTGCGCAAAGGATTTCAAGAGGGCTACCAGGAGGGTGTTGAGCTGGAGACCAAGGGCATCATCCTCTCCATGGAGGGGAAGGACCCCGACTGGTCCATCTTCTTCGGGGGAGAGGTGGCGGGAAGAATCGACAATCTCCCCACCGTGAAAGAACTGGTGGAGTCCATCGGAGATGAGGCGGAAAAGTTGTTGAAGCAGATGGGAGATTACGTCTCCTAATCGATAATCCGGGAAGTATAACGATACAGTTTTAGATAGAGTTATGTCTATTAATTAGAGGCCCTGAAGCTCTCCCGATTAACACGACGAACAAGATAAAGCGAGCGGGCAATTTAGGGTGGATAGAGCCGGAAAAGTTGCACTTCCGATAAGACCTCTGGGAGAGATCCCAGGGATATGAAGTGAGACAATGGGAAAGCGAAAAGGCGTCTCCACCAATGGGGACCGCCGAGTGGCTAGTAAAGTGGGCGGCTTATAGACGGAGTAAAAAAGGCAATTTCAAGGAAAGCGAGGGGAAGCGTGATGGAAGAGTATTACCGGGAGATAGAGGAAGCCTACCAGAGATGGGAGGAGGAGACCGCCGGCTGGAGCGAGCGCCAGGCGCAATTCAAGAGCGACGCCGGCATTCCTCTAAAGAGCCTCTACACCCCCCTGGACGTAAAAAATGTCGATTATATAAGGGATATCGGCTTTCCCGGGTTTCCCCCTTTTACCCGAGGTATCTACCCCAGCATGTACCGAGGGAAGTTCTGGACCATCCGTATGTTCTCCGGATTCGGCACCCCCGAGGAGACCAATCAGAGGTGGAAGTACCTCTATGAGGAGGGGGAGACGGGGTTTTCCGCGGCGGTGGATTCTTTGACCTTCGCCGGAATCGACCCTGATGGCGATGTACCTGGAGCCGCCTCGGAGGTGGGTAAGGAAGGGGTTCCCATCTACTCCATCCGAGGGATGGAGGCGTTGGTGGAAGGGCTACCCATCGACCGCATAAGCGTGGCGTTGGTGGTGGAGCCCCTCACCTCCGCCGCCATTACCTCAATGTATTTCAACGTGGCCAAAGAGAGGGGGCTGGAGAAGGAGATGCTCATGGGCACCACCCAGAACGATATACTCACCATGACCATTGGATATATTCCTTGGGGCTCCCTCAAGCCACAGCATCTGCTCAAGCTGGCATGCGACCTCATCGAGTACTGCATCCCCATGAAGGAGGCTCCCCGCTGGAACCCGGTGAACTTCACCACCTACAACTACCGGGAGGGGGGGATAGACGCGGTGCAGGAGAT
>JACVIX010000078.1 GCA_015711725.1 Candidatus Geothermincola primus
GAGCTGGCATGCTCTCGGGGCCTCTCCCGCGATTTCATAGAGAAGATCTCCCACTACGGAAGAGAGGACCCCAATTTCCAGCTGGTCAAGGAGGGTAAACCCATATATGCGTCTTATGTCGAGAACATCCCAGAGAAGGATTATATTCTCCGCGAGGGCCTCAAATCCATCGCCATAATCCCGATAGAGAGCCAGGACAAGGTGGTGGCATGCTTGAACCTCTCCTCCCACACTCTGGAGGAAGTGCCTGGGGAGGACCGCGCCATCTTGGAGATTTTAGCCTCCCAGATGGGAAACGCCATAGCCCGACTCCAGGCGCTGGAAGCCCTAAAAGAGAGCGAGGAGAGGTATCGCGCCTTGGTGGAGACCTCCCCCGACGCCATAGTCCTCACCGACTTGGATGGCAAGATCCTTATGGCCAACCCGGAGGCGGCGAAGATGGGGGGCGTGAAGAACCCCGGGGAGCTGGAGGGAAAGAGCATCTTCGACTTCATCGCCGAGGAGGAGCAGGACCGCGCCAGGAGGGACATGCGGGTAACACCAGTCTCTGGAGAATACAAGGGGATAGAATTCACCTTGAAAAAATTGGATGGAACCCCGATTCCCACCGAGGTAAACGCGTCCCTATTGACTAGTCCCAAAGGTGAGCCCCTGGGTTTCATCTGCGTGATTCGGGACATCGCCGAGCGCAAGCGAGCACAGGATGCCTTGCGGGAATCAGAACTGCGCTACCGCCTCCTCTACGAATACGCTGGCGACGCCATCTTCACCTACGACACGGATTTGAGGCTGATAAACGTCAACCGCAGCGCCTGCGAGTTAAGCGGCTACTCCCGGGGAGAGCTATTGGGCAAAAATATCCTGGAGTTGGGAATCTTGCATCCGGAGGACCGAGAGAAGACCATGTTGGGCATATCCAGATTCTTATCCGGGAAGCAAGTCTTACGTGATGAACTCAGGTTTATCCGGAAAGATGGCTCTATAATCTTGGGCGAGATCACCGCCACCGCGCTGCTCAACAAAGAGGGCGAGGTTATCGCCATCACCAATATCGTCAGAGATATCACCGAGCGCAGGAAGATGGAGGAGGCATTGCGGGAGAGCGAGGAGCGCTACCGCAACCTGGTGGAGAACGCTCCCGACGCTATCTTTGATTTGAATACGGAAGACGGGACCATAGCCTCCCTAAACCCGGTATTCGAGCGGGGAACGGGATGGTCCCGCGAGGAGTGGGTGGGAAGGCACTTCCTAGAGATCATCCACCCCGAAGATAGGGAGAAAGCCATCGAGATATTCCGGCGCGCCCGGGAGGGAACCCAGTCCTTCACCTACGAGCTGAGGGTGCTCGCCAAGAACGGGGGATATCAGGATATCGAGTTAACCAGCACTGCTCAGGTAATCGACGGAAAGATCGTGGGGTTCACCGGCATCGCCCGGGACATCACCGAGCGCAAGCGAGTGGAGAAAGCCCTGCGAGAGAGCGAGGAGCGCTACCGCACCACCGTGGAGATCTCCCCCGACGCCATCACCCTCACCGATCTGGAGGGTAAGATCATCATGGCCAACCAGCAGGCGGCGACTATTTTCGGATACCAAAGCGCCGACGAGATGGCGGGCCTTTCAGTTCTGGACTTCATCGCTCCCTATGAGCGCGAGAGGGCATGGGAGGCCATGAGGGTGCCGCCGGAATCGGGAATGGCCCGCAATGTGGAATACACCATGCTCAGAAAGGATGGAAGCGCCTTCCCAGCCGAAGTTAGCGCCTCTATCATCAGAGACGTGGAGGGGAAACCCTGGGGGTTTGTGGGCATTACCCGGGACATCACCGAGCGTAAACGGGCGGAGGAGAGCCTCAAGCGGTCAGAAAGGATGTACCGCGCTATCTTCGAATATACCGGAACCGCCATGTGTATCATGGACAGGGAAACGCTTATTTCCTTCGTAAACGAGGAGTTTGAGAGAATCTCCGGTTACAGCTCGCAAGAGATAGAAGGAAAGATGAACTTCACCGAGTTCGTCCATCCAGAAGATAAGGAAGCCTTTCTCTCCGGTTATCGCGAAATCCTAGCCGGTGACGCCGACACCCACAAGCACACCAGCTGTCGCATAGTCAACCGCGCCGGACAGACCATCTTCGCCCTTGTGAGTATGGGTCTGATACCTGGAACCGACTCCACCGTGGTCTCTTTGATCGACATAACCCGGGAGAGGAACTATGAGCGCACCCTGGAGGAGAGCGCCCAGCAGCTCAAGGACTTCCTCTCCATAGCCTCCCACGAGTTACGCCACCCCATCACCATTATCAAGGGGTACGCGCAGACCCTGATGGAGATAGCCAGAGAACAGCCCTTGGGCATCAACCCGGAGATATTCTCCTCTATCGACGTCGCCGCCGACCGCCTAAACCGCATGGGAGAAGAACTTTTAGACATCTCCCGCATCGAGGATGGCCGCTTCCTCATGCGCAAAGAGAGGGTGCGACTGGAGTCCCTAGTGCTCAAGGCGGTGGAGGAGATGAGATCCAGGGAACCCCAAAACGATTTTCAGGTGACCTTCGATAAAAGCGTGGAGACGGTGGAAGGAGATCCGGATAGGCTGACCAGATTGATGATCATCCTACTGGAAAACGCGGTGAAATTCTCTGACCCCCGACACCCCATCGAGATAGTGGTGGGAAGGGATGGGAGAGAAGCCCGGGTATCCGTCCTTGACCGGGGCCCAGGAATTCCCGAGGAAGCTAAGGACAAAATCTTCGACCGCTTCTTCCAAGCCTCAGGGGTGCTCCATCACTCCAAAGGTATGGGCATGGGTCTATATATTGCCAGAGAGATAGCAGAGGCTCATAAGGGAAGGATTTGGTATGAGCCCCGTCCCGGAGGAGGCTCCATATTTTCCTTCACCCTACCCCTGAAGATATAAGGCAAATCCACTCTAAAAGCCCGTCTAGGCCTAATAGACGCGACCCAATTTATCTTGGCGTAAGGATAGGTTCTTCATTCAGACCTCGCGCTTTCCTGCAATACGCGATATCTTCCAGCGGTCTCATCCTAGGTGCTTAAAATGTTACATTATGTAAAATATTATGATTGATTTTTCATCTATCGATTTTCGTAATCTCCCTCGCCTTTCTTCTCGCTCTTTCACCCTCTACTCCCCCCTTCTAGCTAAACCGACAAAAGCAGAGAGAAAGGGGAGATGTTCAGCGATATAGAGACGGATAGGCGCGAGCGCGCCTGAAAACCAACGAGACTTTTTATCCATGAGAGCGCTCCGGACGGCTTCCGATTAATCAGCAGCCAAAGAGGCCAAGCGCGAAATCCTTAAGCGCCAGCGTGTGGCATCCCCGGGAGTGGGAGAAGGCACGCGCTTTCCCTTACTCAACGAATCTTATCAGCTGCCGCGCCCCCTCTCCTCTCCTCTCCACCACTCCCTCTTTTTCCAGCCTGATAAGATGGCTCTCGATGATCTGCATACCCGGAAAAAACTGAATTATTTTATTTCCGTACATCCTCTCGCTTAACTCCCGAAAACTCATCTCCCCTTCCCGGAGGATTTTCACCAAACGTTCTCCCGTCTTGAGCAGATGACGCCTGGTCTTCTCCAAAGCCGAGACGGGGTCTTTTATAATATCGCCATGGGCGGGAAGAATAACCTTTACCTCCAGCGAAGAAAGCCTCTCCAAGCTCTGAAGGAAGCCGAGAACCCCACCGGAAGAGGGCGAGTACCATGCCACGATTTCGCCCACCACGTCGCTGGAGAGGAGCACGCCGTCGTCCTCGCGGTAAAGGGAAATGTGTCCAGGAGCGTGTCCCGGAGTGTGAATCACTTCATAAGAGCGACCTCCCAAGTAGAGCGTCTCCCCATCCTCTATCGCCCGCGAGATTCGGGCGCTGCTCATGGGGCAGAGGCCTTGAAAGTAGTCAAGGATGTTGAAATTCGCGAGCCCCAGCTGGGCGATGACCTCCTCTCCCAGATAGCGGCGGGGCAGGTCAATATCGAAGGTACTGTTGAGTAACTGGGGGTCCTCGGCGAGGGGCTTATCGATGCCGCTAATCCAGACCTTGGGCGAGACCTCCTCCTGGATGAAGCCCATGGCGCCCATATGATCGGGGTGGGCGTGGGAGAGGATGATAGTGTGCACGTCTCTCAGATTTAGCCCTTCCCTTTTCAGGAAAGCGAGCAGTTCCCGGTAGCTATCCTCCTTTCCGCAGCCCACGTCGAAAAGTATTCCCCCCTCTTCGTCCTTAAACAGATAGACGTTGCAGGAGGCGGGCCAGCGGGGCTCCCGGTTGATGCAGGCGGCTATGTCATCGATTACCATCACGACTTTTTCCTAAGTTGCGTCCCGCCGATCTATGCGATTATTTTACCAGAGATACCCGCGGCGGGAATGGGAGCGTTTCTCCTGGAACTCGAAAGCGGCATTGGTTATATCACCTCACATCCCTTATGAGCGACGTAAAATCGGGCAATAACATAGGTTTAAACAACGTCAAACGCGTGTTCCTCAAAAATTAGCAACTGATTTTAAAAATTAGTCATAAATACTGACTAATAAGTCAATTATTATGTTGACAAATTTTCATATTGATGGAAGAATATTTCCCGGGGAATAAAAGAACTTTTTTGAGGATTTGAGGGTATAAATCTCCCGTTGACGATATGGGCTTTATTGAAAGGAGGTTCCTCGAAAAGATGGCTCCCGGGCAAACGCGCGAAAGGGTTTAGCCTTTCCGTAGTTCAAGCCTTTTTCTCAATTGAGCCTGTTGATTTTTATGCTAAACCTGTAGCGATGCCCTATCTCGCCATCATCGCCCTGAGACGAGGAAATGACTTTGGAGCGCGGAAATCGTGAATCGTTATCATTAATAAATTTCTTTATTGGTTTATTCATCACAGATAAATCACAGGTTTCAAGGGGAGGCGCTCAGGTCAATCCACACATCACAGGTTTCAAGGGGAGGCGCTCAGGTCAATCCACACGCTCGTGCCCGAGGAGCGACCGAAAGATAAATTTCAAACTGTCAATTTTATCCGGCGAATAAAGAAAGGAGAGCGATATGTATGACTATGACGCCATTATCATCGGCGCTGGCCTAGGAGGTCTCTCCACTGGGGCTCTGTTGGCGAAGAATGGCTTCAAGACGCTAATCTGCGAGTATATGAACCGGGTGGGGGGATGTTGCAACTCCTATGATCATGAAGGCTTCCGTTCGGACACAGGACCAAGCATCGTGGAGTTCAAATTCGTCTTCGAGGAGCTCTTCCGCAGGCTGGGCAGAAACCTCTCCGACTATATCGATTTCATCGAGGTGGACCCGGTATATGGATTCGTCACCGCCGATGGGCGCCGCTTTACCTATCCCGCCTCAAGCGAAGGGACTAAAGAGGTGATGGCCACTTTCTCCCTGGAGGATGCCCGCGCTTGGGATCGCTTCGCCAAGACGGGGGAAGGGATGATGAAACACCTCTTTCTCAAAACCATGACCAAGGAGATGACCACCCTCTGGGACATGATGAAGTTCGGAATGACCACCCCCGCCCTAATTAAATATATGGGTTATATGTACATGAACTTCGAAAGCACCATAAAGCACTTCTTTAAAAGTGAGGCGGTGTTGGCCTCCATGGGCATGCACGCTTACTTCGTGGGGCTTCCCCCAGCCATCTGCCCCGGTTATATCGCTTTTCTCTGTTACACCGACCACCAGGGCATATATTATCCTCGTGGTGGAATGGCCTCCATTCCCCAGGGCATAGCCAGAGTGTACGGGGAATACGGAGGAGAAACCCGGCTCAACACCCGGGTAAGCAAGGTATTGGTAGAAGGGGGGAAAGCGCGCGGGGTGGAGTTGGATGACGGAACCAGGATCTCTTCCCGATTGGTGGTCTCCAACATCAACGCCAAATCCCTCTACCTGGACTTGGTGGGCAGGGAGAATCTCCCCCGCTGGGCGGTGAAAGCCATGGAGAGTTACGCCTACTCTTTCGCCAATCCTAACATTATGCTGGGGCTCGATGCGGCGCCGGAACTGGAGAGCCATCATACCGTCTGCTATTCCTCGTTAGAGGATATGAATCGCTGTTGGTTCGAGGACTACACTAAAGGAAAGATACCCGAACGGGGATTCATGCTAATCTCTTGGCCCACCAAGGAAGACCCTTCCCTGGCACCAGAGGGTTGTCATACCCTCAACCTGGTAACCTTGGCCCCCTACGACCTGGCTCAAGGGGACTGGGACCAGCTCAAAGAGGAATACATGGAGATGCAGATCCACTCCATGGAGCGGAATTTCGGCCTCAAGCTCAAAGACCATATCGTCACCGCTCACGTCAACACCCCCAAGGACTTCGAGCGCATGATGCTGCAGCCCAAGGGAGCAATCTACGGGCTGCAGTTCGATCACATGAGCTCGCTGATATTCCGGCCCCGCATCCGCTCCCGCGCGATCAAGGGCCTCTACCTGGCGGGGTCCTCCACCCATCAGGGAGGAGGGACCCCCACCGTAACCGCTTCGGGAATCATTGCGGGAAGCCTGATCGTCAACGATTTCTCTTGATTTACATTAAGTAAAAGAGGTTCTTAGGACCGTCTTCTTTGACTATGTCCTCCCGCGGAAACCGGTCCTACTCGGGCAGTATTGCCGATGGAAGGATGAACGTTTATTTGACCACATTTTCCCGCGGAAACCGGCGTAATCCCGCCATCGTCATCAAAGATCGCAGGGTTTGATTTTGCGTTTCCCTCTATATTTCCTTCTATATCTCTTCGATATCTTCTTTTATCATCCTCACCCATCCGGCAAAGAATCAGTATCTTCTCCCCGGGGTGTCAATGCCTAACGCATGGCCGTAAACGACCGTCAACAACTTTGATTACTCCAGATTTTTTTGACCTGTTACATCATGTTATAATCATTCTAACCGAAAAGCGGCGGAAGAACGGAAAAAAGGAGAGATGATGGAATTGGGTGAAAAAGAAGAGGCTCCTTCCCTTCAAGAGGAGGAAGATCTGAGGACCAAAGCGGAGGAACGAGTTAAGGAGCGCATCGGGCTTTACTGGGATATCGCGGCTTACCTAATCATCAACGGTTTTCTGGTGATCCTCTGGGCTCTCACCAAAGGCGAGGGAAACGCAGGTTATTGGTTCGTCTGGCCTTTGCTTGGCTGGGGAATCGGCTTGCTCTTTCACATATTTGGCGTGGTCACCGGGGAGAAAAGTGAAGCGGTTAGGGAGCGGATGATCCAAAAAGAGATGGAGAAGATGAAGAAATAAAGATTTCTTTTTTTAAGATTTGAGCCATCCACCCCCACGCATCTCCAATAAAGCGGGCAAATCACCCATTGGCTGACTGGGCAAAAGCTGGCATATCATGTCATTAGCTGGATTAGGCTTTTGATTAAACTTTCGATTTTAAATTTCATTTTTGACGCGAAATTATTTAATAATTTCAAATATTAATAGTATGTAAATGTTATCTTATATAATGAGCTAGACTTGAACGGTTCTGGCGAAAGCGATCAATCACCAGGATTTTCCCTCAGAGGACTTACAGCGAAAAAATGGAAATTAAAAGGAGGGTCCCGTGGTGTAGAAGCAAACTATGCCATCCTGTTGGTTGAGTTCGGCTTTGGTGGGCTCTCCATTCAGGACACCCATCACCGTCTTCCTGATAATGCTGGCGACATCCTCCAGTGCCTTTCCCTCCAGCACCACGCCGGCGTCTATGTCCATGTCATCCTCCATTTTTTTATAAAGTTGCCTGGTGCTTGCCACCTTGATTACCGGAACCACCGGAAAGCCAATGGGGTTGCCCCTTCCCGTGGTAAATACCATCAGCTGGCAGCCCGCAGCTGCCAAACCGGTCATGGATTCCACATCGTAACCGGGACCGTCCATTATCACCAAGCCCTTCTTCGAGGGATGCTCCGCGTAATCCACCACTTGGACGACCGGGGAATTTCCCCCTTTCAATATGCAACCCAGGGACTTTTCCATGATGGAGGAGACTCCCCCATCCATGTTCCCAGGGGCGATGACATATGCCGCCAGAGGGCCGAGTATCTCCTTGGTTCTTCTCTCCGCCTCCTCGATGATGGATTCCACCCTTTGAGCCACTTCTTCATCAGCCGATCTGCGCCGCAGGATGTGAGCGGTGCCTATCATTTCCGTGGATTCGGTTAATATAACCGTGCCGCCCTCTTGCACCAGCCAGTCGGCAACCAAGCCCACGCTGGGATTAGCGGTCACCCCGGAGAAGGCATCGGAACCCCCGCATTCCAGCCCCATGATAACCTCGCTTAGGGGAAATCTTTTCCGTTTCTGCCTGGATACGTCACGCAGCAGACGACGGGTCAGTCTCGCACCCTTTTCCGCTGCCCAGCGCGATCCGCCCGTCTCCTGGATGTTGAGATAGTCGACCTCTTTGCCGCATGCCGAGATGGATTCCAACAGCGCTTCCGCCCTGATTACCTCACAGCCCAGCCCAACCAGCACCGCGGCAGCGATATTGGGGTTCATCACCAGGCGGGAGAGGGTTCGGTAATGCAACTCCAGGTCCCGCCCTCCTCGGCCACATCCGTGTCCATGAAAGATGGGGACCGCTTGCGGCACCTCCCTGGCTATGGCGGCTACCACTCCATTGGCGCAAGCCACCGTAGGCACCACCGCCAAATGGTTCCTTATGCCCACCAAGCCATCTGGACGCTCAAACCCCTCAAAAGTGACCTTGTCCATAACCCCGCTTCCTCATTCCATGTCAACTAGGTTATGGGTATGCACCCAGCCGCCCCGTCCAATATGTTCTTTCGCTTGACCTATGATCTCCCCATACTTCACGATCTCGTCCCCTGGAGAGAGGTCCTCCAAGGCGATTTTGTGGCTGTGGGGAATCTCGTCTCGCACAACCAGGTCCCTCCCATCGGGAAGATGGACGATCTCCCCCTTAGACAAGTCGCGGAGCGCGACCGCAACGTTGTCCCTATGGTTAATCACTATAGCGTCGGGTTTTAACATCATCATCCACTCTCTAAAGCGCTACGTACTCCTATCATATGCCCATCCCTGGCGACGAGCTCCTTAAAAGGAATTTCCTCTCCCCATCCATTGTCTCCGCTTAAGAAGCCGACCGATCGGGGCCACTCATCTCATGAAAAAACTTACCCCCATGTAGAGCACTCATCGTCGATACACGAACCTTTACACATTATAATATCTTTTTTACGGTCCCGACATTGAAATCGCGGCTTATAGCTCCTTCCCAGAGGCGACGCCTAGCGTAAATAAGGGGCCGTCCCATCCGGGCATAGGAAAGAAAATTAAGAATTAGCGATAATGTCCTTCCGCCAATCCGCTTAGGCGTCAATCGATCATGAACAATTGCTGTCGACGGCGAAGACGACGCCCCCCACTTCCGCCCTACAAAACGTAAAACCCCTTCCTCCTTCGCCGAGCCGTCTCGCGTTTATAAAACCCCCAATAGGGGGAAAGTATAAGAATGAACCATTCAAGCGAGACCAAGAGAGGCGGGGATTAATAATTAATATAAATAAGATATAATTACAAATTGTAAAATAGGGAGGGGAAAATTGTCATACAGTAAAAAATTTTTTAAAACTGCAATGAATAAGGTCTTGACGGGGGCAACCGCGTTTTTCGCCGCTTCCATTATGCTGGAACACAAATACAGGTCGGAACCCCGAGACCCCTTGGTTTGGGCTCCAGCTTCCAGCGAAAAGGTGCTCTTACGAAACGCCGAGATTATCGACGTTACAAAGGGAAAAATACTGCACAATCGGTCCTTGCTCATAGTGGGTGGCAAGATAGAAAACATCCACACCGCCAAGGAAGCGGAATCATTGGGAGCGGATTGGCTCTTCGACCTGGAAGGGATGTACTTAATTCCCGGTCTAATCAACACCCACTGCCATACCACCCTGATGGGCGCCCTTGCCCTTAATCCAGGTTTTCTCGCTTCTCTCGCCCGGCAGGTGGAGAGAAATTACGAGGAATGCGTGGTCCATGGGGTGACCACGGTGAGAGATATGGGAGGTTTGCCCAAGCTCATCCGGCGTTTTTCCGAAAGGATAGAGAGGGGGGAGCTTTTAGGTCCTCGAATCTTCTACGCGGGCACCTTCATCACCGTCCCCGGCGGTTATCCGGACTATTTTCGACCCCTCCCCTCTCGATTGGAGGAGCGCTGGGGAGACTTCGTCTGCTACGTGAGAACGCCCCAGGAAGCCAGGGACGCGGTGAAAAGGAACTTGGAGAATGGAAGCAGCTTGATTAAGATCGCCTTCGACCACCGCTCCCTGCTCATGGGACAGAAGCCCATAGGCATTCTTGACGATCAACAGTTGGGAGCGCTGGTGGACGAGGCTAGGAACAACGGCGTGAAAGTGGCCTCTCACCACCGTTTCCGCAAGGGCTTCAACCGGGCGCTCGAGTTTGGGGTCGAATCCTTGGAGCACGTCGCCTCCGACGAACATCTCACCGAGGAGGAGATAGAAAGATTTCTTAAAGGGGGACACAGCATCACTCCCACCGTGAGCGTGGGCTTCGCTCTGGGCTCCCCCAGCCGCGACGACCCCTTCCTGGAGGATCCCCTAGTCCAGCTGGCTCAAACTTTCCGCAGGGAAACGGTGAGGTCCATTTTCCCCGCCTTCTGTGAACCTGCCGTCTACCAAGTGGTGAGCCGCTCCGAACGTAACTGGCGGGATCCCATGTTCTGCGAGCGCAGGCACCTCATGTTCACTACCGATCCCAAGATCTTCACTGAAGGCATCGTCAAAGGAAGAGAGAACATCAACCGGCTATATCGCGCTGGGGCGCTTATTGGTTGCGGGAATGACGGTGGGGTACCCCTGATCTTTCCGGGAGCTTTGGCTCTGGAAATGATCCTTTTAGAGATGTGCACGGAGATGCGCGCCGCTGACGTGCTGCGCGCCGCCACCATCAACAACGCTCGCATCCTGGGACTTGAGGATAAGCTGGGCAGCGTGGAGAGGGGCAAGCTGGCTGATTTGGTCATTCTCTCCGGAAACCCCCTGGAGAAGATGGAAAGCTTGCTATCTCCGTTGGCGGTATTCAAGGAAGGCAAACTCCTCCACTCCACCCCCAGATTCCCACCCCCTCGAAAACGTTGATGGCATCGCGACGGTCAATGAGGGTGAATGTCACACCTGGAAAAGGAGGAAAAAATGGAGAACGATAGCCGCAAAGTACAATCGCTCGCGCAAATGACGTCCGCCGCCTGGGACTTGCCTTCCAAGCGTAGCTGGAGATACGTGATGAAGGCGCTTTTCTCACTAGCGCTGGTCTCCATTCTGGTCGGGACCATCCTGGTTCAAGGCGGCTGTGGCGGGCAAAAACTCCCTCCTGAAAAAGAAACTCTCACAGAGGATGAACTATGGTATGGAGAGTATCCCCAGAATTACTGGTCCCACACGGAACTGCCGGAGATGACCAACGCCCAGAGGCTGGAGGTAGCTTTGAGGAACCGGGCGCGAGGTGAGGAATTCGTTCAAGAGATCTATTCTCAGGCTCGAGAGCTCTCGGATAAGCTGGAAGACTACATCCGCCAATGGCTGCGGGGCGAGGCGCCCGCGAAACTCCCACAGGGTCTGCTCCCCCCTTATATCGACAACCCCAAAACCAAGGACTGGACTCTGAAGAAGCCAGAAGAGGTGAATCCGGAAGAGCAATGGTACATCATACCCTGCCACGAAAATGACCCGGAGTTCCAGCATTGTTACATGCTGGGAACCGATCCTCACGTCACCTACGGGAAACTGATATTCGTGGCTCCCATTGGCTCCCAGCTACTTATCGAAGGCGACTTCCCCCATTCCCGCTATATGAGTTTCGAGATACTTCCACCCCTCGATCCACTTCACCCCTCTAGCGGCACTATGGGGGAGAACCCAGAGGTCCCCCTGGTGGACGTCGACATCGAGCCTGATTCGGGAAATACCAATCCCTTCCGGGTGGGAGCCAGCCGCGACGCTGAAGCGAGGCATTACCATCTCACCTTCGACCTCGCCATCGGCAACGCGGTTCAGCTCAACCCCCAGTCCATGAGGGCGCCCGAATACCGAGGGGGAGGGAATAACCGCGTTGGCGGTCCCTTTGGTTTCGCCGGTCCTTGGGGAAACAACGTCTTCACACCCTCGCTGCTCTGGTTGCGCATCTACGCTCCGGATAAGGGAACAGGCGTCCTGGGCGGAGTTTCCCTTCCCAAAGCGCTCCTGCGTCTCTCCTCTGGCGAGCAGTTCTGGCTGCAGCCAGATTTCTCCCTAGCAGAAGAGCGCCAGAACACCCAGGTTTCCGCCGGATACGAGGCGCCCAGGGAACCTTTTCCCGCCCTAGGTCCTCAACTGGGCTGGTTTAAGATCTTCGGATTGACCCTCTACCGCGCCGAGATCAACGCTTATTACCAGTCGGAGCCTTACGGCAAGCAACCTGTGGGCCCGGCCAAAGAGAACATTCGCCGCAATTTCCTCCTTCTCTTCAACCGGGGGGAGGATGCCCAGCCGCCCGGTAACTACGAGGGCAGCGCCACCACCTGTAAAAATATCAACTACCTCACCAGGGTGTTTCAGCTGGGACGAGGGAAGGTCTACGTGATCACCGGAAAAATGCCCTCTTTCCCCAGGACCAGAGATGGAGAAAGGAAAATGACCGGAGGCGAGGTGCGCTACTGGTCCATCTCTCAGTATGGACATGGGGAGGGGGACAGGTACGAGACCGCGGTGAATTACGGCTCTCTCATGGACGATGAGATTATCCTCAACGAGAAAGGGGAATACATCATCGTCTATTCCGCCGCCCAGGACCGGCCCGCCAACGCCACCCCCGAGAATGGGGTAACCTGGGTGGATTGGGGACCCCGGTCCCGGCAGACCCTGACCATCCGCTGGATGAGCGTGATGCCCGAGTGGCATCTACCCCAGTTCGCCCCCGACGAGCGCAACCTTTCCTGGAAGAGAGCGTGCTGGTCCGCCACACAATATGACCCTTCCCTGGTGGGAAGGAACCTGCCTGGTTTGATGGGGCCTTACCATCCTGTAATACATTATTTAAGCGCGAGGGAGTTCGAGGCCCTGGGAAACCGTAAGCTTAGCCCGGCGGACATCCCGCCATGGCGCTAGTTTCTTAAGATTATTTCGACTGGAGTCCCCTATATCAGAGGACGCCAAATACATTGCCATAAGGGGGGCGGGCATGGATGACGCCGCTTGTGGTGGTACCCGCCACGATATTTCACGCCTCCTTTGAGAACTCAAAGGCTGTTTCATCATAAAAATAGAGGTTATCATCGAAGCAATGGAGTCCTGGAAGCTCATCTATCCTGGAAATTATCCCGGAAACTTCTTTTGAACTTAACAAACTATCCTGAAAGAGACTTCCCAATAAATATCGAATAGTAGAATGCATCGAACGGTTTCTGATGGCTATATAGCTTTCTCCTCCCATGTGGGGCGCTCCCAATCAGGTCTCCTCCTGGCACGTGCGCGATCCTTGTAATGGATATAGATATAAATTAAGATATCTATGTTTAAGTTTCGAATCTTTTTAGGGGTTGACCTGGGGCCCGAACAAAGGAGGAAGAGATGATTTGTCCCAAATGCGGAAAAGAAGTGAGGGAGGGTAGCGCCTTCTGCGGCAGTTGCGGGGCACCCATTCAGGCGCCCGCACAGCCTGGAGCCGTTCAGCAAGCGCCAACCCCTCCTTCCACCATGCCCATGGGTCAGCCTGCCCCAGACATGCCTGCCCCGGCTTCTCCACCTGCCAAGCCCAGCAAGTCGAAAAAACCTCTGCTATTGGGCTTGGTGGCACTGGCGGTCATCGCAGCGGCGGTGGTTATCATCCTAGGATTCGTGGGCCCTAAATGGTTCGTGGGGGGCGGTGGCGGTCAAGACACCCCGGAGAAGGCGGTGGACAAGTTTTTAAAATCCCTGGAGGACAAGGACGCCAAGGCGCTTCTTTCCCTGATGGACCCCGACACCAAGAAGCTCATCGAGGGAATCATGAAGATGATGGGCGCGGGAAGCCTGGAGGCAGTTGTAAACGAGGAGTTCTTCGAGTACAAATCCATTAAATTTTCCGGGGTGAAATACCAGACCGAGATCAAGGATGACAGAGCGACCGTCAACATCGTCGCTGGGACCGTAACCGGCATGGACGCTGACGGAAAGACCTTTACTGAGGATATAAGCGAATCGGAATACAAACAGATTCGTCTAGTGAAGAAAGATGGCAATTGGTACATCAAGATGGAATATATGTAGGGGCAATTTCGCCAGATTTTTTATAATTAATTATGAGTTCGAAAAGCTAAGGAAATTTAGTCCGTACTTCGTCTTACTAATTATTACTAATTATAATAAATATAGGCGATTGATATAGGCTGGAGCCTGTTGGACTAAGAAGAGCCCCTGTAGCTCAGTGGATAGAGCAAAGGATTCCTAATCCTTGTGTCGCCAGTTCGATCCTGGCCAGGGGCTCCATCTTTTTTTAAACCCTTCGCGGAAACTATATGGTAAGCCCTAGCGCCCGCCCCAACCCCGCCTGACTCACCTTAGCCTCGCCCGCCCTGAGAGCTCCCAAAGAAGGATATTGCCATTGTTTAATATATGCTTTCACGTTAGCGCCGAGCGACAGGGCATTCAAACTTTGCTTTTAATAAGAGAATCGGTATTTAATTTTACATACTGTTAATTATTAGTCAATTAACAAGCAATTATGTCCTCGGGTTATTTTCAATCTCTTTTTTGACAAGCAATTGTGTCCTCGGGTTATTTTTTATCTATTTTTTGACAAGCAATTGTGTCCTCAGG